>JAZGGY010000137.1:0-14362 GCA_036480675.1 bacterium
AAGACGGCGATCTTCTCGTTGACTTTCTTGTCGAGGCCGTAGGCGAGGGCGGCCGCGGTGGGTTCGTTGATGATGCGCTCCACCTCCAACCCCGCTATCTTGCAAGCGTCTTTGGTGGCCTGGCGCTGAGAGTCGTTGAAATAGGCCGGCACCGTAACGACGGCCTTGTTGACGCGCTCGCCCAGGTAATCCTCCGCCGTCTCCCGCATCTTCTGCAGGACCATGGCGCTTATTTCCGGCGGCGAGTACTGCTTGTCGCCTATCTGGATGCGGCAGTCGCCGTTGGCCGCCTCGACCACTTCAAAGGAAACGGTCTTTATCTCCTCGGGGACCTCCGAGAAGCGACGTCCCATGAAGCGCTTGATGGAGTAGATGGTGTTCTCGGGGTTGGCGATGGCCTGTCGTTTGGCGACGCCCCCCACGGCCCGCTTGCCGTTCTTCAGGAACGCCACCACGGAAGGGGTCGTGCGCGCGCCTTCGGCGTTGGGGATGACGACCGGCTCGCCGCCCTCCATCACGGCCACGCACGAGTTGGTGGTCCCCAAATCGATACCGATTATCTTGGCCATAATATCTCCTCAGCGTATTACGTCACGTCGAACGTGAAGGCCTGGGGCCGCAACGGCGCGCACGCGTTATTGCGGCGGCGCACCCTCGATGTTCGTGGGCGCGTTCTCCTCCTCCGGCTCCGGTCCCGCGACGTCGCCGGCCACTTTATTGTCGATGAACCGGGCCCACTCCGGGAAGCGCTGGCTCAAGAGGTCGTAGTTCTCCACGCCCCGGGCGCGCAGGCACATGTCGCGCAGCGCGTCGGGACGGTTCAGCTCTATGAGGGCCTTGATAGCCATCACGTACGCCGCGAAGTCCCGCGGGTAGACGTCGAGGTATTTGTTGAACCGGTCCGCGGCCTCTTCGAATTTCATCTTCTCGTAGGCCTCCACGCCGCCGACGAAGTTGGGGTCGCTGTGGTCCTCGGCCGGAGGCGAGGCGATGGGCGGCTCCACCGGCCGCCGCGCCTCCACAACGGCGTCGGGGTCGATGCCGCGCGCCTGCAGGCGCTCCCGCACCAGGGGGTGTTGGCGGTTGGGGATTATTACGAACACCTCGCCCTTGATGGAAGCCGGGTCGGGCCGGCGCTCCGTCAAGAAGACGCCGTCCGTGATGATGCGGTGTACCAGCTCGCGGAAGTTGACCTGGGGATTCTCGCGGCTCAGGATGTCGATGAGCAACTTGTACCCGACGTAATCGAGCCGTTGCTCCATGTCGAGGCCCAGGTCCACGATGCGCTCGGATATGGCCGACTCGTTGGCGCTCGCGAGGTCGTCCAGCGAGACGAACTGGTCCGCCTGCGTCCTCAGAAAATCGGAGGTGTTGCGTTCGAAGCCCATAACGATGACGCGCTTACCGTTCTGCTGGGCCCGCTTTACGATCTCGGTGAAGTCGCCGTCGCCCGTGACGAGGACGTACTTCTGAATGGTCTGGTTGGTGTAGATCAATTGGGCTATGTCCCACGCGATGTAAATATCGGCGTTGTTCTGAAGGACGGTGCACCGCTGGCCCGTCTTGACGTCGGTTTTGTCGACTTGTTTGGAGCTAATATTTACGGTTTCAACTCGCCATTTGCTCAATTGGGCCAAACCTTCTACGAAATTGCTCCAGGGCGCGTACGCCCTCTCCAGTATTATTTTTCCGAACGCCCTAGATTTTTCGTGGATACCTTCCACAACCACTTCCAGATCCATAGGCACACCGTACAATCTCTCGAGCGTAATGAAAACGTACTCGTAATCGATAAAAATGCCCATGCCGTCGTCGTTTAACTCGTTCACTATAAACTCCTTATCTAAAAAGGTAACCTATTAGAAACTTCAAAGAACCATTGCCAAAACAACTTCGGGGTACCATTACGGTCTTACTATTTTCGTGCGTGCCGGCGCCCGCCGAACGCCGCTACGCGACACTATACACCCCACCGTACCGACGCTAATCGCCCTCGATGGCGATTTCCTTCGGCCTAACTTCCTCACTCTTGGGAAGGACGATGGTAAGAACGCCGTCCTTAAAAGAAGCCGTAACCTTGTCCGCTTGGACTACCGTCGGCAACTCCAGCGACCGAACGAAGCTCCCGTATACGCGTTCGATGCGGTGGTAACTCTCTTCGGAGGTCTCTTTCTCCATCTTCTTTTCGCCCCGGATGGTCAGGACGTTGTCGGTTACCGAAATTTTGATGTCGTCCTTATTCACGCCCGGCGCCTCGATCTTGACGTTGACCGCGTCCTCGGTTTCGGCGACGTCCGCCGCCGGGACCCATACCACACCTTCTGCGCCCGCCTCGGCGCGACGCGTCATCAAATCGTCGAAAAGGCGGTTGACCTCTTGTTGGATCCCCATCAAATCCCTAAACGGGCTCCATCTCACGATCGCCATATCCTTCTCCCCTCCTTTCTCATCCGCGCCCGGTTCCCGTCGGCCGTCGGCGGCCACCGTCGAGAGCCTTAACCCGCGGTATCCTTGGGGTAGATCCTTGGTTAAAATTTCCCGTACGATCTTTTCTAAATACTCGAGATCCCACGGCTTCCTTACGAAGGCGTAGGCCCCGTGTTCCATAGCCGAAACAATATCCGACGACGACGGCAGGCCGCTCATCATAACGATCGCCAGCGAGGGCCGGAGCTCCTTGGCTATCTTGAGCAAAGACAGGCCGTCGAGCAGCGGTAGTTGGAGATCCAGAAACGCCAAATCGGCGTCCGCCGCCTTGACCAGGTCCAGGCCTTTTTTACCGTCCGCCGCCTGCTCGGCGTCGACTTCCTCTTCCGCCAGAAACGCGCACAAAGCCTTCCTGACCGCGACGTCGTCGTCAACTACTAATGCTAAAGGATTCGTCATAATATGAACGCTGTTAGCGTTGCTCCGACAATAATTCGAGCAAAATATATGCCACGTTGCTAAAGACGCCATTATAACATTTTACCCCCCAAATTAACACCAAAATCGCCCCTCGCGACACCCCGACCGGCCCAAAAAACGCCTAAACCGTTTTTTCGGCAAACCGGACAATACGCCATAATGACGCAGGGGATTTAGCGGGCCGTATTTTTGGCGTATGAAACCTGCCTAACGGCGCCGCGGAGAAGCGCCCCCCTTATCGACGCGGCGAACGACGCCCACGCTTTTCGTCCCCGCCCCCCTAAGCGCCGGCGCCTTCCTCGACGTCGACGTCGTGGTGGTGTTTGATTATTTTGGCCGTCTTCAGGTAGACGACCATTTCGCCGATGTTCGTCGAGTGGTCGGCGATGCGTTCCAGCGCCCGGGCGATAGTCAAGAGATAGACGCAGCCGGCGACCTCCTCGGGGTGCTTTTCGGCGTACGCGATGATGTCGCGGTATATCTTACGGTCGAGGTCGTCGGCCTCGTCGTCCCGTTCGCATATCCGTCGCGCCCACGCCGGGTCCCTCTTGACGAACGCCCGCACCGCGTCGTGCACCATAGCCGCGGATACCTCCGCCAACGCCGGTACGTCGAACAACGTGTCGGGTTTCTTTTTCAACTTGTGAAAGCCGATAGCGTCGTAGGAGATGTCGATCGCTATGTCGTCGATGCGTTCCAGGTCGCGTATGATATTGATGGCCGTTATAATCATACGGAGGTCGACCGCCACCGGTTGGTGGAGCGCGATGAGCGCCAGACAACGCTCCTCGATGGCGACCTCGAGGCTGTCCACGCGGCCGCGCTCGTCGATAACCTTCTGCGCCTGCTCGGGATTGTCGGTCAAGACGCTCTCGACGGCGTCGTCGAATATTTCGAGCACAAGGCTGCTCATGGCGAGCAGCATGTCGTTGACCTCGGCCAACTCCTCGTGAAAGTGTTTCTCCGGAGTCATAACGTCGCCTTCGTCCTTTAGCTATGGCAAGGCTCGCCCCGGCTTAGCCGAAGCGGCCGGTGATGTAATCCTCGGTCAGCTTGTTATCGGGCCGGGTGAACATGGTTTCGGTATCGTTGACCTCGACCAATCGGCCGTCGAACAAGAAGGCCGTTCGGCCCGATATGCGCGCGGCCTGCTGCATGTTGTGCGTCACGATAATGATAGTATAATTTTCCTTAAGTTCAATTATTAAATCTTCGATTTTCTGGGTCGACGTCGGGTCGAGGGAGGCCGCCGGCTCGTCCATCAACAGTACGCCCGGTTCGACCGCGAGGCAGCGGGCGATGCACAGACGCTGCTGCTGGCCCCCCGAAAGACGCAGCGCGGACGTTCGCAAGCGGTCGCGGACCTCCGGCCAAAGGGCGGCGCGCTTGAGCGATTCCTCCACCACGGCCTCCAGCTCCCCCCTTCTCGTCACGCCGAAAAGCTTGGGCCCGTACGCGACGTTGGCGAAAATAGACATCGGGAAGGGGTTGGGCTTCTGGAAGACCATGCCGACGCGGCGCCGCAGCGATACGAGGTCCACCCCCGGCGCGTAGATATCCTCCCCCTCCAAGAATATTTTACCGTCGACGCGTACGTCGGCCTCCAGCTCCGCGATGCGATTCACGGCCTTGATAAGCGTCGATTTGCCGCAACCCGAAGGGCCTATTACCGCTACGACGGACCGCGGCGCGACGCCGAGGTCGACGTCGTACAGCGCCTGGAAATCGCCGTACCAGAACGAAAATTTCTCGTATTTTACGACGGCCGTTACCATGCCCGCTTTCTCCTCAGCCGGGCGCGGTAGAGTATCCCCACAAGGTTAAAAGCGAAGACGAGCACCACAAGAACGAAGGCCGTCCCGAACGCTATCGGCATCGACTTCGTAATGTCCGAGGACTGCGTCGCCATGGCGAAGATGTGGTAGGACAGCTCCATAAACTGCTCGCGGGGATGGTCCGGCAGGCGGGGAAGGTAGAACGCGGCGCCGGTGAATAGAATGGGCGCGGTCTCGCCGGCGATGCGGCCGATAGAAAGTATCGTCCCCGTTATTATGCCCGGGGCGGCCTGCGGCAGCGTCACCCGCGAGATGGTCTGCCAGCGCGTCGCGCCCAGCGCCGCGGAGCCCAGGCGGTAATCCCGCGGCACAGCTTTCAGCGCCTCCTCCGCCGAGACGATGACGATGGGGAGAACCACGGTGGCGAGCGTGAGCGAGGCCGCCAGAAGCGACGCCCCTATCTCGAGGAAGACGACGAAGAAAGCGAGGCCGAAGAGGCCGAAGACGATGGAGGGCACGCCGGCGAGGTTGTTCACCGCCGCCCGTATCACGCGCGCCCGTTTCCCCCAACCGATAAACTCATTTACGTAAATGGCGGCGGCGACGCCCAACGGAACGGCGAAGACCGTCGTCAACATCAAGAGCGCCACCGTCCCGTAAATGCACGTCAACACGCCGCCCGCCAGCATCCCGTCGCGGGGCGGTTGCGTAATGAAGGTCAGGCTCAACGCCGGTAGCGCGCGCACGAAGATGTAGACGACGATGCCGCCGAAGACCGCGACTACCAGGTACGTGAGGGCGCGGAAGACCTGCTTCATCACGGCGTTCGTGACCTTCCGCCTCGCCGTTATGCCGGGTTTTACAGCCGCTCTGGTCGCGCCTACCACTCGCCTACCCCCTGAGCCTTCGCGCGAAACGGTCCATAATCACCTGCGAGATTAGATTCACGATGAACGTTATCGAAAACAGGACCACCCCCAACGCAAAGAGGACGTGATAGTGCTCGCCGCCGAAGACGGCGTCGCCCATCTCGATAGCTATAGTCGCCGTCATGGTGCGCACCGACGAAAGAGGGTTAACGGTAAAGGCCCCCATATTCCCGGTAGCCAGGAGGACCACCATCGTCTCGCCCAGCGTCCGCGCCACCGACAACAGGATCGCGGCCGTAACGCCCGAGGCCGCCGCCGGCACTACCGTCCGCCGGATCGTCTCCCACCTCGTCGCGCCCAGCGCGAACGCCGCTACCCGGTACGACCTCGGCACGCTGTACAGCGCGTCTTCCGCCAGCGAGGCGAGCATGGGCGTCAGCATTATGGCCAGCACTATGCCGCCGTTGACGGCGTTGAGGCGGAACGGCGTCCCCGTAATCCGCGGGATGACGTCGCCCAGCACGATCATCCCGAGCAAGCCGTAGACGACGGAGGGGATAGCCGACAAAAGCTCCACCACCGGTTTTACTATCTCCCGTTCGCGGCTGCCCGCCACTTCCGAGAGGTATATGGCCGTCCCCAGGCCCAGCGGGATAGCGGCCGCCATCGCGATAGCGGTGACCATAACGGTCCCGGCCGCGAGGGGGATTATGCCGTACTTCGGGACCTCCGCGGCCGGCTGCCAGACCTTCTTTAGAAATTCGCCCGCCGGGACCGCGCGGAACGCGGTTAAGCCTTCCTTGAAGATGAAGAGGAAAACAAAGGCGATGATTACGATCGCGGAATAGCCGGCGATGGTAATCAAAGTGTTTACGAAAGCCTCTCGCGTTTTTTGGGGGATGAAGCGGGCCGCGACGCGGTTCGCGAGCTGGCCGCCCAGCGCCGCCAACCCACCCCAGAAGAGAAGCCACCCGATTACGCCCGCGACGGCGAAAGAAAGCAATATCATCGCCGCCGGGAGCGCGTACTTCAAATATCTTGTCGGGCTACGGTCCATAACGCCCATTCGACGTAAAGACGGCCCGCCGGGCGGCCGAAGCGTCGCGGCGCCCCAGCCCGAGCAGAAAATTAAAGCTCCGCGTTATTCTCGCCCGGCCTGTTAACGCTTACGCGCCGCAAGACTTACTCGAGCGCGGCCCGGCTTTCGCCAAGTTTGCCCTGGTGCAAGCGGACGTACTCCACCTCTTCCAACAAGGTCTGACCCTCGTCGGAGAGTGCGAAGGCGAGGAACGCTTTGGTCGCGCCCTCGGGCTTGCCGTCGATATAGCAGAAAAGGTAGCGGCTGATGGGGTATTCCATCGAGCCCACGGCCTCGTGGGTCGGCTTGACCGCGGCCGAGGCGTCGTCCTTTTTGACCGCCAGGATCTTCACGTCGTCGCGCTTCTCGGCGTAGCCGTAGCCGACGTACGCGATGCCGTTCACGTCTCTGGCGACCGAGTCGCAGAGAAGTGCGTTGCCCTGCATCTCCTGGATGTCGACGCGGTAGTCGTCTTTGTCGAGGACGTGCTTATTCACGAAGTCGTAGGTCCCGGACGTGGACTGCCGGCCGTAGCACATAATCTTGCCGGCGCCGCCGAACGCGCTCCAGTCCTTGGCCTCGCCGCGGTAGATGTCGCCCAGCTGGTCGATGGTAAGCTCGGTCAGCGGGTTGGAGGCGTTTACGATAAAGCAAACGCCGTCCACCGCCACGGCGATCTCGTTCACGTCGACGCCCTTGGCCGCGGCCTCTTCCCGCTCCTCGTCCTTTATGGGACGCGAGGCGTTGGCGACGTCGGTGGTGCCCTCTATCAGGGCCGTGATGCCGACGCCGGAGCCGCCGCCCGTAACCTGGACCACGGCCTCCGGGTTTTCGTCCATAAACGCCTCCGCCCAGCGCTGGCTGAGCATTAGTAACGTATCGCTGCCCTTCACCTGGATAGTGTCGGCTTCCTCGCCCTTCCGACAACCGCCGGGTATGGCCGCTAACGCGGCGGCCGATAAAGCCGCTATTACGAATATTTTTTTCATTGCCTGCCGCTCCTACTTCGCTCACCGGCCGCCCGGCGCGCAAGGCCGCCTTATGCCGCGGCTACATCCAATCCCACCGGCAGTGGAAGAGACGTAGTCGTTGGACTTGTCTTCGGTCGGGGGCTCCCGCCCCTGTTCCTCTATTACTACCTTATATGCCTCGGTCTGGTAGTTGGGTATTGGTTAAGTTAAGGACCGGCGTGAGCGCTATTAGAAAAACCTGCCGCCTCGTACGCCTATCCTGTACGCCACGAGTAATTATTCTAAAAAAAAACCCGCGACGCGGGTAAAAAATTTAAAAACATAGGCCCCCGGTCCTCGGCGCAGTATCGAGGGCTTCGAGGGCTCGTCTGGGTTTTCGCCATCGGCGCACGTCCCGTTTAAACTAACCTAACCGGCGTTAATATATTAAAAACGACTTCGGGCGTCAAGTGAAAAAAATCGCGCCTCCCTGCAACTCTATCACTATTAAATGGCCACGGCGAAAAGGGCCGGGCCTACTTAGCCCCTTCGCCCGGGCGAGCGTGCGCCCGCGCGCCTTCGTACGAATTATAGGAATACGCGAGTTTGCGGGTATTTTATCGATATGGTATACTTTCGCCGATGGACGAAAGCTCGCTCAAAGCGCTGGAGTTCGGCCGCATCCGCGACGCGGTGGCGTCGTACGCGTTCTCGCCGCTGGGAGCCGAGCGTGCCCGGGCCATGGCGCCGAACGCCGCGGCCGCGGCCCGCCGCTTGGCGGAGGCCGCCGAAATGATGGCGCACGCGTCTTCGGGTGAGGATATACCACTGTCGGGCACGTCGGACGTCAGGCCGCTGCTGAAGAGGCTAGAGCTGGAGGGCGTCATCGCGGGCGCCGAGCTTATCCAAATCCGCGACTTCCTGGCCGCCGCGGCGCGTGCGAGAAAGGTTTTCAAGACCGAAGGCGACTATCCCAATCTGGCGGCGTACGCGTCTTCCCTCGAGCCGCTGCGCGAAGTAGCGGACGAAATAACGCGCCAGGTAGACGACGACGGCCTCGTCCGCGACGACGCCACGCCCACGCTTGCCCAACTCCGCAAGAAGGTAGCGGCCAAGCGGGAACAGATTCAAGCGGCGCTCGAGCGGCTGCTCAAGTCTACCAAAATAAAGCGGGCGCTGCGCGAGCCCATAGTGACGCAACGCGGCGGCCGCTACGTCCTCCCGGTACGCACCGACTCCATGGGCGCCGTGCGGGGCATCGTCCACGCCCACTCCGGGAGCGGCGTGACCGCCTTCGTCGAGCCGATGTCGGTGGTCGAGCTCAACAACGAGCTGGAGGGTCTGACGGCGGCGGAACAGGCCGAGGTGGAGCGCATCCTGCGCGCGTTGTCGGCGCGATGCGCCGCCGAACGGGACGCACTCACGCTCGACGTCGAGCTGTTGGCCGAGCTGGATTTCGTCGCCGCGCGCGCCGGCTACGGCCTGGCCTACGGCTGCACGACGCCCACCGTAGCGCCGGAGCCCGTATTGTCGCTCCTGGACGCCAAGCACCCGCTGCTGTTGGCGTCGCGGGCGCCGGAAGAGGTCGTACCCATAGACTTCGCGCTGGGCGACGGCTACGTGGGGATGGTCATCTCCGGCCCCAACAACGGCGGCAAGACCGTCGCCCTCAAGACCGCGGGCCTGCTTACCGCGATGGCGCTGGCCGGCGTCCCGGTCCCGGCGTCCGAAGGGAGCACCGTCGGCCGCTTCGACGACATCTTCGCCGACGTCGGCGACGAGTCGTCCATCGAGGGAAACCTCAGCACGTTCACGGCCCACATGACGAACATAGGGCGTTTCCTGGAGGCGGCGGGCGAACGGTCGCTGGTATTGTTGGACGAGGTCGGCGTCGGCACGTCGCCCAAATACGGCGCCGCTATCGCGACCACGGTCCTCCACCAACTGAAAGGCCGCGGCGCCCGCGTGGCCTGTACCACCCACTACGACGAGCTCAAAAAGTTCGCCCTCGACGAGGACGGCTTCGTCAACGCCGCGGTGGACTTCGACGCCGCCACCCTCCGTCCCAAGTACGAGTTGAAGACCGGCCGCCCGGGCACGAGCGAGGCGGTGGCCATACTCGAGCGCCTCGCCTTCCCCAAGGACGTAATAGCGGAGGTCCTAGGCGCCCTCGGCGACGAAGAGGTATCCCTGCACGAATTGCTCGCGCGGCTCGAGAGGCGGGAGACGGAAGCCGCCGTCCTGACGGACGAGCTGGCGGCGTTGAAAACGGAGTACGAAACCAACCTCGCAACGCTCGAGGAAGAACGGCGACGGTACGAGGTTAGCGAGGCCCGTCTGCGCGAGGAGGCGTACGGCGAGGCGGCGAAGATAATGCGCGAAGCCCGGCAGCAGGCCAACCTTATCATTCGCGAGCTGCGCGAAAAGGCCGACGTCGCCGCGGCCGAGGAGCAGCGGCGGAAGCTGCTCGAGGCGGAAAAGGCCGCCGCCGCCCACCGGGAACGGCTCGCCGCTCGAGCCGAAGCCGGGGCCGAACCCGCCGGCGCCGTCGCGGAAGGCTCGTGGGCGACGGTGCGGGGCACGGCGACCAAGGGGCAGATCGCCGAGGTGGACGCCGCGCGGGGGCGCGCGCGCGTTCTCTTCGGCGGCGTGGAGGCGTGGGTCGACCTGGCCGACCTCGTTCCCGCGGACGGGCGGCCGAAGCGCGGCCGCGTAAAAGTATCCATAGAGGGAGACGTCCGGCCGAGCCTGAACCTCATCGGGTACGCCGTGGAGGAAGCCCTCCTCGAGCTCGAGACGTACCTCGACCGCGCGGTGGCGGCGCAAATGCCGAGCGTGGAGATAATCCACGGCCACGGAACCGGCCGCCTCCGCGACGGGATACGGCAATTCTTGCGGACCCACGCCGCGGCGGCCTCGTACGGCCCGGGCCCGGGCGGCAACGAGGGCGTAACGGTAGTGCGGTTCCGCGACGAATAACTAAGACGGTCAAAGATGCCATATAAACTCGCAGTAGACGGCGGCTCGCCGGTACGGGAGGAATTCCTCCCCTACTCGAAGCCCGTCCTGGCCGAAGAGGACGTGGCCGCGGCTGTAGAGGTACTGAAATCCGGGTGGCTGACCACGGGGCCGGCGATACCGGCGTTTGAGCGCGCGCTCGCGAAAGCGGCCGGCGCGAAGTACGCGGTAGCGGTCTCGAGCTGCACCGCGGCGCTCCACATCGCGTACCGAACGGTGCCGCTGCAAGCCGGCGACGAGGTCGTAGTCCCGGCGCTCACGTTCGCGGCGACGGCGTCGGCCGCGGCGGCCGCGGGAGGAAGACCCGTCATCGCGGACGTCGGCGACGACCTGAACATCGACCCGGAGGACGTCGCGAGAAAGGTGGGACCAAAGACGCGCGCGCTGGCCGCGGTGCACTTCGGCGGCCTACCCTTCGACGTCGCGGCGCTCCAGGAAATTTGCCGACAGAACGAACTGGCGCTGGTGCAAGATTGCGCGCACGCGCTGGGCGCGGCGTACCGTGGCGAGGCGCTGGGCGGACGGGGCTACGCCGCGTGCTACTCTTTCCACGCCGTCAAACAAATCGCCGCCGGCGAGGGCGGCGCCGTGACGACCGACGACGCCGCCCTCGCCGCCAAGGCGCGCTTGTTCCGGAATCATTTCCTCACTACCTCGGCGACGGACCGCCACGGCCCGGCCGCCGACTACCGCTACGACGTCGCGGGCCTGGGTTACAACTACCGCATGCCGGACCTGAACGCGGCGTTGGCGCTGTCGCAGCTGGGGCGATTCGCCGCGGACGACGCGCGCCGCCAGGCCGTGGCCGCGGCCTACGACAACGCCTTCCTTCCTCGCGAAGACTTGGAAATCATCCCGACGCCGCCTAACGTACGGCACGGCCGACACCTGTACATCGTGAAGCTCCGCCTCGAAGCCCTCAAAGTAGACCGCGACGCCGTGTTCCGGGCGCTGCGCGCCGAAAACGTCGGCGTGAACGTCCACTACATACCGCTTCACTACCACTCGTATTACCGCGACGCGTACGGGTACCGGAGGGGCGACTTCCCCCGGGCGGAGGCGCTTTTCGAACGCATCCTGTCGCTGCCGCTCTTCGCCGCCATAACCGCCCGCGACGTCGCCGACGTCGTAACGGCCGTCGATAAGGTACTACGTTATTACCGGCGATAAACCTATGGCGAGTCCCGCCGCTCGCCGCGGCGCTCACCGTGGACGAAGTTAATATACTAATCCAGGCTCGGCTCGGCTCGAGCCGCCTCCCGGGCAAGGTCCTCTTGCCGCTGGCCGGCAAGCCGGTTTTAACTCACGTAGTCGAACGGTGCCTGGCGACCGCCGGCGTGGCCCGGGTGGTGGTCGCGACCACGGACGCGGCCGAAGACGACGCCGTCGACGCTTGCGCACGGTCTTCGGGCGCCGACGTTTTTCGCGGCGCCGACGACGACGTCCTGGGTCGGCTGGCCGCCGCGGCGCAAGCCTTCCCCGCCGGCCACTACGTCCGCGTAACGGCGGACTGCCCGCTTATTGACCCACGCATAACGGGCGACGTCGTCGCGGCGCACGTCTCGGGCGGCTACGACTTCTCGTACAACGACGTTCCGGCCGACTTCCCCCGCGGCTACGACGTAGAGGTGCTCACCGCGGCGCTCCTCGAGTGGCTGGCCGCGCGCTGCCGCGACGCCGCGTCGCGCGAGCACGTGACGCCGTACGTCTACGCCCACCGCGGAGACTTCAACGTCTTCAAGCTGCCGCCGGCCCGGGCGGGGGCGGACCTCTCCGCCTACCGCCTCGTATTGGACGAGCCTGCCGACTACGAGCTACTGCGGAGTTTATTCGAGCGGCTGGGGAAGAAGGGGATGTTCGGCCTCGACGACGTCTTGACTCTCCTCGAGGCGGACCCGGCGCTGGCGGCCGTAAACCGCGACGTGGCGCAACGCTAGCCGCCGCGGCCTCCCGCAGTAAAAAAAACAAAGGGCCGCGTCGCCGCGGCCCTTTTTAATGCGCCGTTTTCGCGCTATCGGTACAGCGCTTTTATCTTGCCGAACGAGGCGGGCGCTACGTTAATAGGCGTCTTGTCCGGCAGCGTCTTGTACATGTTCCGGGCGGCGTCGGCGTTCTTCAAGAGGTCGTCCTCGTCGTCGCCGCCCACGACGGCGAAGGTGAAGCGGAAGACCTCGCTCATATCAAGCGAGTGCGGTCCCTGGCCTATTGCCACGGCCCACCGATTTACGGGCGAATTGGTATTGAGGTAATCGTAGTTGCCGTTGCTCATGGCCGTGAAGTTGGCGCTATCGTTGGTCCACAGCTCCATGTTGCTGGTGAAATTGACCGACTTGGGCGACCCGTTCTCGGGATGTAAGTACAACAAGCCGCACAGCGGCTCGTCCAGTTGGCCGTCGTCGAAGAACACCGCCATCCGCGTCGCGCCCTTGTAGGTAACGCGTTCGTCGTCGTCTCGTTCCAACTCGTTATGCCTGATGTCGACGTTCATCCGGACGCCGGCGTAGATGTTACCCCGCGTTTCGGGCTTGCCGTTCTTCACGTAGCAGTCGACGATCACGTAATCGCGGTAGGCGTACATATATTGGTCGACGCGATATTCGGGCATGGCCGGGCCGCGCGTCGCGTTGTTGGAATAATTAACGAGCTTGTTCCAACCTATGGACGTAGCCGCCCAATCCGGCTCGAACGCGTCGGCGACGTAGGAGGACGACGCTCCCACCATGAACTGGCCGTTGTTGAGGAAATTGACCTCCGCCGGCAGCGCTTGGCTGTAACCCCATTTATCGACCACCGGGTTGCCGCGGATTACTTCCGTATCCCAATCGTCGGTCCCGGGGCGTTCGAAGCCGTTGCTGTAAATCTGAGTGCTGCCGTCGAGCACGACGCGGAAGTCGTCGACGTAGATGCCGTGATGATATTCCCGGTTGGTCATATCGTCCCGGAAGTGGAACCGCAGCTTTACCTTCAACCCTTTATAACTCGAGATGTCGACCTTCTCCAACTTCCAAACGATGGTCCTGCCCTCGTAATAATAACGGTTCGGGTCCGGCTGCCCTAATTGACCCGAACCCCGCACGGTGCTCGTGGGCCGGAGGTTCTTCCAGTTGGTGGGTTCGCTCTTCTTTGCTATCTCGAGCTCCACGCCGTCGAACTTTTCCTCGATGTCCCACTTGGCCCAATATGCGACCGCGATGCTCGTCGCGTCCCCGGGTAGCTCGAGCCAGATGGGTATGATGGTGGTGGTATCCACGAAGTTGTGGTAGTTGGCCAAAGTCGGCGCGTCGGTCCAGGAGTAGAGGCCGGTGTGTTTCTCGGGGGGGGAGTAAACCCCTACGTTGTAGTGAAAGCCGTATTCTTTCTGGAGGGCGTAACAGCCGAACAGGCCGAAATTGGAGAAGACGAGGTAGCAATTCTCGCCCGTAGCCCGGAAATATTGGACCAGGCCGCCGGGCGGCTCGTCGTCCCGGCCCGGCCCCGACGGCGTGACGGCGCCGGGTTCGACGCCTTTGGGTACACCGGCGCTGCCCGCCGATTTGGCGGCGAAATCCGACGCGGCCACGCACGCCAACGCCGCGGCAACGACGAGCAAAGTTTTTAGCCATAAGCGTCTCATATATGTACCTCCCCTTGATGGGGGGAAACATACGAACCTAAACCGCATTGTCCCACGTTATAATCTAACCTATTTAAACTGTTGCGTCAAGCTTAAAACACATTTTAAAACAAAAAAACCGCCCTAAACGTCCAAAGCGCGGCCTTTTTAGA
>JAZGGY010000138.1:0-5132 GCA_036480675.1 bacterium
ACGCCGGCGTGGTGCCGGTGGTGGTCGTCGAGCGGCGCCACGTCCGGCGCGCCAAAGGACCGACCGGCCGCGTTACTCACCGCGGCGGCGACGTCGTCTTCGTCGAGCCGCGGGCGAATTTAAAACCCGCGCGGTGACGCGGGCTCAACCGTTTTAGGGGGATGGGAGTTACAAACTACATCTGCGACGGCGCGCTCACGCCTAACAGGCGGAGCGCGTTTTTCATCGTCTGGCCCAGGGCGCGGGTGAGGACGAGGCGGGCCTGCACTTCGGCTTCGCTCGGCGCCTGCAGGATACGGTGGTGTTGATAATAGTTGTGAAATAACGCCGCGAGGTTAGTGGCATATGCGGTAAGGCGGTGCGGCTCGCGGCGCGCCGCGGCGTTCGCTACTACTTTGGGGAACTCCCATACCGCCCGGGCTATCAACCTCTCTTCGGCCAGGTTCAAGGCCGCCAGGTCCGCCGCCTCGGGCGACGCTTCCGCTGCTTCGGCGCCGGCTTCCTGTTTTACGCTCTCGACGCGGGCGTGGCAATACTGAGCGTAGTAGACGGGATTCTCCGGCGTTTGCGTACGCGCCAGCTCGAGGTCGAAGTCGAGGTGGGCGGCCGGCGTCCTCATTAAGAAGAAGAACCGGGCCGCGTCGACGCCGATGTTATCCATAACTTCGCGCATCGTGACGAGGTTTCCGGCGCGCTTGGACATCTTTACCTTTTCGCCGCCCTCGAGCAGGTTGACCTGTTGCGATATGATGATCTCGAGCCAGCCGTCGGGTAACCCCAGTAATTCCGCCATGGCGTACAATTTATTTACGTGGCCGTGGTGGTCCGGTCCCAGTACGTCTATCGCTTTCGCAAAACCGCGTTCGTATTTATTGAGGTGATAGGCTATGTCGGCCATGAAGTACGTGGGCCGGCCGTCGGCGCGTACGATGACGCGGTCCTCGTCGTCGCCCGCGGCCGTCGTCTTGAGCCACAACGCGCCGTCTTTCTCGTATACGGCGTCTCGTTCCGCGGCGACGCGTTTCGCCGTTTCGACGTCGGCGGGGTATAGCGAGTCCTCGCGGAACCAAAGGTCGAAATTAACGCCGAAGTCGGCCAGGTCAGCCCTCTGGCGGTCGACGATTTCGGCGGCGGCGGCCGCGGCAAGTTGGGCGACGTCTTCGCCGTCGGATATTTTCCCCTCTTCGCGCAGCCGGCGGGCGAGGTCGATAACGTATTCGCCGCGATAACCGCCGTCCGGGATTTCCGCCTTTTCGCCGCGGAGTTCGGCGAGGCGGGCGCGCACCGATTGCCCCAAAAGGTCCATTTGGGTGCCGACGTTGCAGACGTAGAACTCGCGTTCGACGTCGTGCCCGGTGAACTCCAGGAGGCAGGCGAGGGCGTCGCCGTAAGCCGCGGCGCGGGCGTTGACGGCATTCAGCGGCCCGGTGGGGTTGGCCGAGACGAACTCGACTTGTACCCGGGCGCCGCGGCCTTCGTCGCCGCGGCCGTAGTCGTCTCCCCGCGCCAGCGCCTCGCGCAGCGAAACGAATAGTACGGCATCGGCCAGGCGGACGTTGACGAAACCCGGCCCGGCAACGTCCACGGCGGCCGCGTCCGGCGCTTTACGGAGCTCCTCGGCGACGTTTTGGGCCAGCTTACGCGCGTCGGCATCCAGCTTTTTCGCGAGGACCAACGCGGCGTTCGTCGTAAGGTCGCCGTGCTCGGGGTTCGGGGGGACCGTAAACCCGGCCTCTTCCTCTGCGCCTTCCCCGCCGAGCTCGGCGAGGGCCTTACGTAAAAGTGTTCGGAGTTTTTCTTCCATCTACGGCACATCCGGCTCGTACGGCACTTGAGGCGCGTCGCCCCATAGGCGCTCGAGCTCGTAGTAGTCGCGCGTCTCCGGGTCGAAGATGTGGACGACGACGTTATTAAGGTCCATCAGGATCCACCGCCCCAGCGCGTAGCCTTCGGCGTGATGAACGCCGCAATCTTGTTCGTCGGTTGCTTCCTCCACGCGGTCCGCGATCCCTCGTAGGTGTCGTTTGGTTTCACCGGTGCATATTACGAAATATTCCGCCAACGCCGGAAAAGCCCGGACGTCCAATATCACGACGTCGCGGGCTTTCAGTTCGTAAGCTTCCCGAGCGGCCAGGATGGCTTTTTGGCGCGAATTAATTTTTTCGTCGCCGAAAGTAGTCCCATCCGCCGTACGTTGTCTACTCTGGGCCACTTACGAAATCCGCCCGGGGTATTTTTTCAACCCTTCGGCCAGGCAGGCCATGGCGCGAACTAGTTCGTCCTCGTTGAGAACGTACGCGATGCGGGCCTCGCGCAAGCCCAATCCCGGCGTCGAGTAGAAACCGGCGGCCGGCGCCAACATCGTCGTCTCGCCGTCGAGGTCGAAGTCGGTTAACATCCAAGAGATGAACTTCTCGGCGTCGTCCACCGGGAACTCGGGCGTTATGTAGAAAGCGCCCGCGGGTTTGTACGCTACCACGCCGGGCATTTTCGTTAGGGCGTCGTGAACGACGTCGCGCCGCCGCTTAAAATGCTCTATCATGGGGTGGACGTACTCTTCGGGCGACATTTTAAGGGCGGCGGTGGCGGCGAATTCTTCAATTACGGGCGGCGATAGCCGGGCTTGGCCGAGCTTGAGGGCGGCCGCGACGACGTCGGCGTTACGAGAGACCAGGCACCCGATGCGCGCGCCGCATACGTTAAACCGTTTGGATACGCTATCGGTGACGACGACCCTTTCGGCGACGGCGGGTACGCTCAACATGGACGTGTGGTCCGGGCCATCGTAGACGAACTCTCGGTAGACCTCGTCGGCGATGATGAAGAGGTCGTGTTTTACGGCCAGCTCGGCGATCATATTGAGCTCGTCTTCGCCGTAGACGGTGCCGGTGGGGTTGTTGGGATTACATATGGCTATGGCGCGTGTTTTCGGGCCGACGGTGGCCTCGACGACCTCGCGCGGCGGCAGGTGGTAGCCGGCGAGGGGTTCCGTCGCCAACGGCTTGAGCGTAACGCCCACGAGGGCGGCGAAGCCGTTGTAATTAGTGTAGAACGGTTCGAAGACCAGTATTTCGTCGCCGACGCCGGCCACGCAGAAGAAAGCGAAGAGCAGCGCCTCGGAGCCGCCGGTCGTGACCAGGATCTCGTTCGGCGACAGCTCGATGCCGAAGCGGCCGTAATATTCGCGGTACGCTTCGCGTAAGGGTATCTCGCCTTCCGAGCGGCCGTACGCTACGACCTTCGCCGGGTACTCGCCGAGGGCTTCGAGAAAGGCTTCCGGCGACGGCACGTCCGGTTGGCCGATGTTGAGGTGGTAGACGTGGACGCCCCGTTTTTTCGCGCCGTCGGCCAGCGGTACGAGTTTACGTATGGGCGACGCGGGTAGAGCGCCGGCCCGCGCCGAAAGAGCAGGGTTTTCCCTTTTCGCCATTTCTTGTCCTCCGCACGAGGAGGGTACTCAAAAGAACTTTTCGGCTTGAGAATATAACCGATAAAGCTACGCCGGTCAAGCGTAACCGGTGACCTGCAGGCTCGGACGCGCTTGACCGTAAGTGGGGAGGCTGTTATAATCGCGATTAAGGATTGATTTTTTTCCACCGAGGCGGTCCGATATTATGGCGGTAATAGGTAACATACGGGACCTGACGTTGGTCGACCTCTTCCAGATAGTGCAGTTGGGAAGGCGCACCTGTGTCTTGACGGTGGACGACGAGCGCGGCATTTGGTACCGGACGTACTTCGCCGACGGCTTCGTCATTTATGCCGATTCCAATAAACGTTACGCGCCGCTGGGCGAAGAACTCGTCAACGCCGGCGCGATCACGCGCGACCAACTTGTGGCCGCGTTGGCGGAGTATGAAGCCTCGGGCTCCGACCGCCCCCGCTTCGGCACGTTCCTCCTCTACCGGGGGGTTATCGACCGCGAGACGCTGGTAGATTTTATACAACGTAAGATTAAGATAAAGTTGTTCGACATGTTCCTGATCGAGGACGGGACGTTCACGTACGAGCTCGTGTCTTACCGGCTGGACGAGGACATTACCGTTTCGATATCCGTGACCGAGATCGTTATGGAGTCGACCAAACGGGTCGACGATTACAAGCGGTTGGGCAAGAGGATACCGTCGGTGGACCTCGTCGTCCGCAAGGAAACTCGGCCTTGGGCCGAACTTTTGCGAGGCGACTACGAGTTTTCCGGCGTGGAGAAGGAGGTCCTGGGGCTTGCGGACAAGGGCCTGACCATCCGGGAGATGGCGAAAGCCCTCAACATCGACGATCACCTGCGTTTATTGAGTATCGTGAACGGCTTTTTAAACCTAGGCCTCGTCCGGCTGGGGCTGCCCGAGCCGGCCTTCGATTGACGTAGTAAGGTCAACGCGCGAGCGGTGCCCGCGGCGGGCGCCCTTTTTTATCGCTGGCGGTTTTAGCTGTTTCCGTGCCGGCTTAAATATCGGTCCCCGCTCAGTTCGCCTCGAGCCCTTGTCCCGTCTCCTACCGTATGACTCTGCATTCTTCCGGGACCGTCGCCAACGAGAAGTCCGGGACGCCTTCGCGCCAGCGCGCGCGACGTACGACGACGGTATGGTCCGGGTTCTCGTATATTACGGCAAATTTCCTGTAGGCACCGTAAAACGATTTTATTTGGCGCCGCGTCTTGTAGTTTACGAATATGGCTATCCGAATTTTGTTCCTTTTTAAAATGTACTTCAGGTACCAGAGGTCCCTCTCTATCTGGCCGGCCGGACTTATATAAAAATTAAGCGGGTAGTTACTGTACGCCTGAATGGCGTAGTTGCTGTAGTTATCTTGGTTTTGTTCCATATAAACTATTTCATCCGGCGCCAACTCGCCTCGGCGCCACAAATCGCGGAATTTCAGCGCGAGCTCGGCGTCGAAGGTCTGGCACGTCCAGCAGGGGCCGACGTGGCCGTAGCCGTAGTCTTTTATGGAACTGTCGAAGTAAGCCGTGTACGCCGCCGCGGCCGCTAACGTTACAGATACGGCTATTTTCGCCATACGCCCGCGCGCCCGCCGCCACATTGTTACCACGGCTAAACCGGCGAAGGGGAACAAGAACATAAGAACTATCGCGAAGTGCCGCTCCGGCCCGAGGCCCAACCCCACTATCGCGA
>JAZGGY010000139.1:0-4282 GCA_036480675.1 bacterium
GCGCATCGTTCAACCCTACGCAACTTTGAACATCGAGCCGGACGGCCGGACCAACCTCGAGCGCGTATTCAGTTCCTTGCTCGAGCGCCGAGAAGGAGACCTCGACGTCCGCTTGAGCGACGTCGCACTGGAAAACGGCACGCTCGAGACCGACGCCGCGGGGCCTCTTACTCGCGTCTCACGCCTAAACGTCCAGAGCTCTCTCGAGCTAGTTGGCCTGGACCTGAAGCTGGAGCTCGGGAACTGCAGCTGTTACCTCCCCGAGCAAGACCTCGCCGTGACGAACTTCGGCACCGGGGAACTCCTCGCGACGCCCGCCGGCCTGTACGTCGACGGCCTCGACCTCGCCCTCGACGAAACGTCGCTGACCGTCAACGGCGAAATCGAAACATCGCCCTCCACTCGCTTCGACCTCCGCGTGGAAGCCGAGCCGTTAAACCTGGCGGAAGTCGTACCGCTTGTCTTTCCGGACGCGCCGCCGCTCGACATCCGCGGCCGCTACGAGGGGACCCTCCGCGGCCCGGGCGACGGCCTCGTACATACGGGCTCTTTCTACTGCCCATCGGGGTCGCTGGCCGACTACGAGCTCGCGGACCTGGCCGTCAGGTACGCCGTCGACGTGGAGCGAAAAGAGGTCCGCCTCGACAACCTCTACGGTTCGGTCAACGGCCTCCCGGCCCGCCTGAAGGGAACCGTCGACCTCGCGAGCGAAACGCCGGCGTTCCGGGGCGAGGCCCGCCTCGAGCGGTTCAACCTCGCCCGAATCCTCCCGGAGAGCGGCCTCGAGACTCGCGCCGACGCAACGGTGCTGTTCGCCGGCAGCGGCTCGGCGCCCGAGGATCTCGACTTAACGGCGACGGTCAACGTCGGCGCCGGCTTCGCGGGGCCGGTCCGCTTCGACGGCGCAGCCGCGGACCTCCAATACTACCAATCGCAGCTCCTCATCGACGAGGCGACCGTCCGCTTCGGCCGCGGCACCGTCTCGGCAACGGGGACCGCGGCCCGGGACAACGTCGAGCTGGCGATTACGGCGCGGAACATATCCCTTGCGGACCTCCCGACCGAAAAGGTACCAGTCAAGATCGCGGGGGCCCTGACGGCCGACGTGCGCGTCCACGGCGCGCCCGAAATGCCGTCGGTGGAAGGGGCGGTTGCTGCGGAGAATCTCTCCCTCGAGGGCTTCACGGTAGCCTCGGCGCGGCTGGAGGGTTATGTCGAAAAGTTAGGCAACGGCGAAGCCGACGTCCGCCTCACCGCCGGCGATATTGTGGCGGGGCCTTTCTCGTTCGAACGGTCGCAGGCCGACGTGACGTTTAAGGGCGGCGTATTGACGCTGAGCGGCGCATTCGAGAACGACGTGGCCGACGGCGACAGGCTGCATTTCGACGTGTGGCACGACAGCTCCTCGGGCGACTGGGCGGTAAACCGCCTCGACGCCAAATTGGGCGAGGGCGAGGCGACGCTCGCCGAGCCGCTGACGTTGGCTCGCGAGGGCAATCAATACGTTATAACGGGAGGCGTTTTGGCGCTCCTGCGGGGGGAGATAGCTTTCCGCGGTTCTTTCGACCCGAGCGGCGGACCGGTGGACGTCGTCGCCGACGGCGAAGACTTCCGCCTGGACGGCTTACAACTTTGGCCCACCGCGCCCGAGTTGAGCGGGAGTCTGGATTCGATCCGGGTCGGCGTTCGCGGAACGGCGAGCGCCCCCTCCGTTTACGTAGCTTTGGAAGCCCACGCGTTTTACGTCGCGGACCAACCGGTAGAACTTCTGCGCGGGGAAATCTCGTTGGAGAGTAAACGTCTCATAATCCCGGAATTAACCGTCGGCCTGGAGAGCGGCACCGTGACAGCTGCGGCCGACTTCCCACTCGCCGCGCTGCAGGGAGAGGGCGAAACCCCCCTCCAAGGCGAGGTCCGCTTCACGCGCTTCCCCCTCAGCTCGGTCGCTACCTTGAAAGAGGCCGGCCTCAGCGAAGGCGGATACGTCGACGGCGCCATAACGTTGGCCGGGACGGGGGCCTCGCCGGTTCTCGAGGGTAACGTGGACGTCAGCGACGCCGTCTGGGGCGGCGTCCGTTACGGCCGCGGCCGCCTCGACTTCGGCTACGGCGGCGGCGAGCTGCGCGTAGATGAGCTGTCTCTCGCCGAGGGCGCCTCGCGCAACGCGAACGTAAGCGGGACGGCGGAACTGGCGCTCGCCGGGGAAACCGGCCTCGCCCTTGGCGCCCTGGCCCTGCTCGGCGAGTTCGACGAGCTCGAGCTGCGCCTCCTCGATCCGTTCATCGACGACGTCCTGATCGTGGGCGGCACCGTGAGCGGAAAGGTCGACGTGGGCGGCTCGCCGGGCTCGCTGTCGCTGGCGGGCCGGCTCGAACTCGCCGGCGGCGCGGGTACGATCCGGCCGTTGCGCTCGTCGTTTTCGGACCTACGCGGCGTCGTCGACCTCGCCGGCAACGCCGTAGTCATATCGAGCGGCGCGCCCATAAGTTTCGACCTCGACCGAGGCCGGGGTCGCGTCTGGGGCGGCATAGAGTTCGAGGCCGGCCGACCCTCCGCGGTCGACCTATCGTTGGAGGTGGAGGATTACACGTTCCGGGCCATTACGGGTGTACGGGCTTTGGCGGACATTACGGCCTCTCTCTCGGGCCCGGTGGACCGCCTTCGCGCCGACGCCGAAGTCCAAGTGCGGAGGGGGTTCGTCGCCACCGACTTCGGCGGCGACGTCGTCGCGGCCAAGCCGACCGAAGACGGCCCCGATTTCCGCTTGCACGTGGACGCCCCCGGTAACGTCTGGTTGAAGAATAAAAGCGCCGAGATCGAACTGGAGGCCGACCTCACGGTTCGCAAAACAGGGCCGGCTATGACGATAACCGGGGACCTCACGGCGAGGCGAGGTAGTTTCTACTTCCTGGCCCGCGACTTCGTAATCGAAAGAGGTGACATAAAATTTACCGGCACCCAAAGCTTCGACCCTGTGCTCAAGCTGAGGGCGAGACGCAACATCCGGGCCACGCGCCCCGGCAACGCCGACGCCGAGATATCGGTCGACGTTACCGGCACTTTCCAGGAGCCCGAATTCTGGTTTTCGTACCGCTCAGAGGGCGGCGGTTCCGCGGGCCTAAGTCAGAGCCAAATAATGGAGTTGCTCGTGCTCGACGTGACGCACGAGGATTTCAACGAGATGAGCGGAGGCTCCCTGGCATCCAAGGGCTCGCGCGACTACGTGCGCCGGCTGGCCCAGGCCAAGGTATCGCGGGCCGTCCGCCAAAAGACCGGCCTGGACGTCTTCGAATACGACACCAGCGCCATAGGCTCGGAGCGCGGCACCCGCTACAGCCGCGTTACGCTGGGGAAATACGTCAGCTCCGAATTGTACGTGTCCTATACCACGGAATACAGCGAGGACGTTACGGGCTCCGGGCAACAAGAACGTTCGGCGGAAGCCGACTATGAACTATACAAAGATTTTTACCTCGTGGGAACAACGTTCGAAGAAGACGAAAGCCAGCGCTACGGCCTGGGGCTCCGCTTCTTCTACAAGTACTAGGCGACCCACGGCCGAATAACACAAGGAGGTAAACCGATAATATGCAAAGAACGATCGCAACGTCCGCGGCGTTAGCGGCGATCGTCGCGGCCCTGCTAAGCTGCGAGGCCCACGCCTCGAACGGTGTCCTACCCACCCGCATAAAGTCCGTGGCCGTCGTCGTGATGCCGGGTAGTATAGAGGGGGCTTTCGCGCGCACGCTCGAGCGGGCCCTCGAAGACGAGTTCGCCGCCGAGGGAACCCTCGAAATCGCCGCCGAGAGCGCCGCCGATTCGAAGCTGACGCTTAAAATCGTCGGCTATAAAAAACAACCCGTGAAATACGGCGTCGATAAAATCGTTAACGAATATAATTTGGCGTTGACGCTGGAGGGGACCTTCACCGACCTCGCTACGGACCAGGTTCTGTCCCAAGTACTGAACATCTACGAGTCGGTTTCGTACGCCGCCGTCGGCCCCAAGGCCGAGACCGAACACGAAGCCTTCCAACGGCTGGCCGAAAAAATCGCCCCCCGCATCGTCAAGGGGACGATCATGCGCCGGTAGACCGCCGCGGCGTTCCGGTCACGCTCCGCCTCGAGCCGGCGTCAACCTGACCCGCCGGGGGCGCTAGAACAACGACGCGCCCACGTAAAACGACACTATAAAGAGGTTGTCGGAGTCGGGCGCCTCGAACGCCGGGACGTTCTCCTCCAAAAAATCCTCGAAGCCGGTGCGACCCAGGCCGGGCGCGTAC
>JAZGGY010000140.1:0-2067 GCA_036480675.1 bacterium
TTATTATAACCGGTTAGGTCTTTACCCTCTCTTAGAATTCTAGAGCGCCCGGGTCCATGTTACGCGAGGTCCGCCCCGGCCCGGTCCCGCCGCAGCCGGAACGAGAAGTGGTCGACGACGTTCTCGCGCAGTAGCTGCCAGAATCCCTTGTCCAGGTACGAGCGGATGGCGACGTAGCACTCGTCGCATTCGTTGCCGGCGGTAAACTCTTCGGCCAATTTGCGCTGGTCCAGATACTTGCAGAAGTGCATCGAGCACGGCTGGAGGTAGCCGTCGGCGGCGACGACCAGGAAGCGGAGGCCCGCGGTGCAGCCCGGCGTCCCGCCGTTCTCGAAATATTCGTACGTTTCTTCGAGCGTGGTGCGCGAGTTGACGATGTGGCCTTGCGGGTCGTCCTCCTTGCGCTCGAGCACGGCGTCGAACTGTCGCCGCAGCTCGGCCAGCTCGTCCGGTTCGGTTATCATATACGACGTGTCGCCGGTGCGCCGCGGCGAGTACGCGCTGAAGGATACGTTGACGCCCCACGCCAGCGCCCGGTCGACTATGTCGCTTACGTGTTTATAGTTCTCGCGCGTTACGGCGGTGTTGAGGACGATGTCGTCGAAGCCGAGCGCGGCCAGCCGCGGCAGCAGCTCGTCGAGGTGGGCGAACAGGCCCGGGTGGCGGCGGAAGTCGTCGTGCCGCTCGTCCGGGAAGTCGAGCGAGATCGAGAACTGGTCCACGCCGGCCTCGCGCAGCGCCAGGTACTTCTCCTCCGTCAAAAGCGAGGCGTTGGTGACGAAGACGGTATACGGCAGGCCGCCGACGCGCTGGGCCGCGCGGACGCACTCTATGATGTCGTCGCGCAGCAGCGGCTCGCCGCCCGAGACCTGGATGCCCCCCGGGTGCAGGACCTTCGTCCAGCGGCGGATGTCGTCGGGGCTGACGCGGTCCGGCTCGGCCGCCGGGCCGCCGTGGTCGCAGTGGCGGCAGTTGCAGGTGCAGGAGTTCGTCAACTCGAACGAGACGGCAAGCGGCCGGCGCGCGAACCAGTTGACCGCGCACTGGCCTATGACGAGACAGGATTCTACGAAGGGCGTTCTCTTCATCTCTATTTCACCTTGTGGGGCCTTAGTAATGAACCGGCGTATTATAACAAAAGCGCACCGCCTAAATCAACCGCGGTGGCATTCCGCCCCGGCGCCGCTTACGAAAAACCAGCCTCGAGGGGCTGGACATTCGCGACGCGTTTGGCGCGTGTTCACTTTTTCGGCGGCAGCCAATCGACGACGAAGACGCCCTCCAGCGCGGCCATGTTCTCCGCCGGCGTCACCTCAACCTCGACGAACATGGAGTCGAAAGGGCGCTCGACGGAGCGGACGTACCCGATAATCAGGCCCGGCGGGAACAGGCGGCTCGTGCCGGCGGTGACCACCAGGTCGCCCACCCTGAGCTCGGTGGTCCGCGGCAGGTAGGCCAGCCGGCCGCGGCCTTCGGCGTCGGCGTAGTACACGCCCGTCGTCCCGGTGGGGGCGTGCGTCGCGGCGACGCGGACCCGCTCGCTGGTGATGAGCTCCACCTCTGCCGCCGTCGCCGTCACCCGCGCGACCCGGCCCACCAGCCCTTCGGCTCCTATTACGGGCATCCCCGGGGCGACGCCGTCGCGGCGGCCCGCGCCCACCGCCGTCGTCTCGAGCCAGCTTTCGGCGCGGCGCTCGAGGACGGGCCCGTACGTCAGCTCGTACGGCATCTCGACGGCGAAGCCGAGTAGCGCGCGCAGCGCGTCGTTCTCGCGCCGGTACCGTTCGGCGCGGCCCAACAATATGGAGCGGCGGGCGAGCCGCTCCGCCATCTCGGCCCGCGTTTCCTCGCCGCGCTCCAGCTCCGCCACGTACGACGAGAGCGTGTGCGCCGGCGCCTTGGCCCGGACGAGTAGCGCCCGCGCCTCGAAGCGGCCCGTGAGGTCGAGCGCGACCATGCCGGCCGCGACGGCCGAAAGCAACAACGTCGCAATAATTTTCGCGCTGAAGAATGTCCGCATCGTTACCGCGTGGCGGTTATCGTTGCCCAGTAGCCGCGGGCGGTCAG
>JAZGGY010000141.1:0-3033 GCA_036480675.1 bacterium
GCCAATATGGGCGTCACGGCGTTCGTCCAATGCAAGACCTGGCCCAACGATAGGTTAATACAAAACGGCGCCGCGGCTAAGCTCGTCGAGGGTATAACGGTCGCGCCGGCCTCGCTCGGGCGCGTGAAGGCCTTGTTCCGCTAGCGACGACGGCGACGGAAAGGCCGCCCTCCGGGGCGGCCTTTACTTTATACTATTTTCTCGCGACGCGGAAATGCGCGCCGTCAATCGGCTCGAGCGCGAGCGAGCTGTGAAGCTCCGGCTCCGGCTAGCGGAAGAGCGCCTTTATCCTACCCACGGAGGCGGGCGCGACGTCGCGGGTAAGGTCGGCGTCCACCTGGTAGACGTACTTCGGGGCGACGTTGTCCGAGAGCCAGAGGTAGCGGCCGTCGGTACCGCAGCCCGTCGTGAAGTTCCCGGGGGAGGGGAAGGAGGCGACGACGGACCCGTCCGTCGTGAAGCTGAAGATGTAGTAAGGCCCGGAGGAGGGCCGGTTCGCGCACCATAAGTACGTCCCGTCCCACGCCATGTCGTAGCCGAAGTTGATCGGGGTTACGGTGAACGACTTTACGACCGAGCCCTCCGTCGTGTATTGCCGGACGGTCCCGCCGTAAAGGGACATGATCCACAGGTGCGAGCCGTCCCAGGCGATGCCGCTCGGGTCGGGCGCCGGAAACGACGAGAGGGTGGAACCCTGCGTCGTGAAGTGGTAGACGTACTTTTGCTGGAAGAGGTCCGAACCCCAGTAGTACGTCCCGTCGAACTCGGCGCCGTACTGCACCGGGCTGTACGGCCCCCGCGGCGGGTCGAACGAGCCCACCAGGCTGCCCGTCGTCGTGTAGTGGCGCCACATCCGGTCGCCGCCGTAGTGATAGTTGGTGACGGCGAGGTATTGGCCGTTCCAGGCCACGGCGTGGGCCATTATGCTGCCGGTGAGGGGGAACGACGAGATTATGTCGCCGAGGCCGGCGTGGGCGCCGCCGGCCGCGACCAAGGCCGCGAGCGTAAAAGCTACGACTAACTTCTTCATCATTTTTCCGCTCCCGCGTAAAGTTAAACGTTTAAGTTAAAAATATACTATCACCGTCGCCGCGTCAAGGGTAAAACGCGGCCGGCCGGACGCTTTCCTTAACTGAATATGGGATAATAAAAGCCGCCCCGAGGGGCGGCTTTGCTGCCGGTGGCGGACGATTCATTTTCCAGGCACCGGCGCGGCGGCATTAGTGGGGTTGGACGGCCCGCCGTTACCCCTATTCTATCGGCGTCGGGAACGGATAATCCGGGACGGGCCGGTGCGGGAAGGCGAAGGCCGGGGCTCTGCTAGCCGCGGTTGTTAATAAAATAAACGCAACGACTAAAGAATATCAAGCCGTCCTTCTTACCTCCACAACCAAGGCCGCTACGGCGGGAAAGTAATATCTATGAAATCTATCCAGATAAAACCCGGTAGGTGGCATGCGCAGTCCCCATGCATACCCCATACCGGCCAGTCGGCGTCCCAATAATAATAACCGCGCCCGAGAAATGTTGAGCGCGGTGGTTCTGTCAAGAATTCGTAAAAATCGTACCGCGCGTACGCCGGGCCGACGTTACCCCATAGTTCTTCGTCGTTGATATCCACTATTTCCCAATCCGCGTCAAGGCAACTGTTGAAATAGATCGAATTCTGGCCCGCCGGGCACGTCGCCTCGGCCGAAATTTGTTCACCCCATACGAATTCGCCCTCGTCTTTGTACGTGAAATGGCCGTGTAATCTGAAAGGATCCACCGGCGGGATCGTCGGCGGCGTCTCGGCCTGCTCGTGTACGTACAAAATCACGTCGACGCGGACGCGGCCGTCGCGCGGTTCGCGGTGCGCGAAGCGCGTGAAGACCGTATCCTCCAACTCGACGCCGCTTATCTCGACCTTGAACCAGTCGTATTCTTCGCACAAGCTGTCGTCGCCGGTCATCTTGACGTCTTCGTATAGGAAGTAACCGTCCTCATCTACCGTCGCGTCGTCGGCGTACAACAGCCACTTCGACATCTCTGCGTCGGACCGCTTCCACAGCTTCACCGTCGCGTCCTCGGCCGGTTCGAAAATACTAGGGATGTGGTCGTGGTCCCTTATGTAAACTAATCCCGCGATGTCGGCGTAGGTGTCGGACTTATTAATATTCACCGCCTCAAGCGTACCGTCGTCGCTACACCCCAAAATGACCGCTAAAGCGACGACTAATGGCGCCACGAAGAATAACATTTTTAACGTCCTCATTTCAAACCTCCTCTTTCATATGTTAAAATAAACCCTTCATAACTCCAAAATAATAAATAAAGACATTACTGTCAAGAAAATAATATTATAGTTATATAAGATAAGTTATGTATAGAGCGACCAACTTCATGTACGCTTTAACACGCTTTCTACCTTATTTTTTACCGTAACCCGGCACAAACACCTTGCTTAGCGGCAAGCTAACCCCGCTCAACGCGACCACTTCGCGCCACGCGCCCCAAGCCGCCGCCGCGGCCGTCAAGGGTAAAACGCGGCCGGCCGGACGCTTTCCTTAACTGAATATGGGATAATAAAAGCCGCCCCGAGGGGCGGCTTTGCTGCCGGTGGCGGACGATTCATTTTCCAGGCACCGGCGCGACCGCATTAGTTAATCAATCCCGCCCGCCGTTACGCTATATCGTCCTATTCTATCGGCGTGGGGAACGGATAATCCGGGACGGGCCTGTGCGGGAAGGCGAAGGCCGGGGCCGTCGCGGCGCCGCCCTCGAACGGCTCGAGGAAGTGGTCGGGAACCATCGCCGGCGAGAGGCCCTTCAGCTCGGCGTACTTGGCCGCCAGGTCGCAGCTATCTTCGCCGGCCAGGCCCACGTCAAACGCGACCATAAAGAGCCGTTCCTCCTTCGGCAAGCCCCACGCGAAGAGGTCGCCCTCGACGACCTCCGAGGCGCCCGCCGCTAGTTCGGCCGGCAGCTCAACCTTGACTTTCTTCTCCTCCACGCCCTCTTCCGAAAAGACCCACATGCGCAGGCCTTTCTTGG
>JAZGGY010000142.1:0-2416 GCA_036480675.1 bacterium
GTAGAGGGCCAAGTCGGCATAGAGGAAGCCGCCCAGGTGTCGAAGTTCTTCGAGGAGATAGAGAAAGAGGGAATCGTTTGGGTCATCGTGAGCCTCGAGGGCGTCGATTTCATCAGCACCGCCGGCGTGGGGGCGCTGTTGTACGCTGTCGGCGGCGCGCGGAAACGGGGCGGCGAAATTGTCTTTATCGAATTTTCGCCTAAGACGAAGGCCGTCTTCGAGTTCCTCGACCTCCACGACTTCATCGTTACCGCGACCGACAAGGAAAGCGGCCTGCAAGTCGTCAAGGAAATCAAAAGCGGCGCCCGGCCGGCCGAAGCCTAGCGGCGAGCGCCGCGGGCCGAACGGGCCGTTATCGCGGTGCGCGGCGTACGCTAGTAGTATTTCACAGCGTAACGCGGTAAGTTACCCCTCCGAACGACACCTCGACCTTTTCGCCCAAGGCAAAGTACGGGGCGAGGCCGGGGTGTTCCTGCAATAGGTTGAAGTACTCCTTGCTGGCGAATTCCACTTCGACGACGCTTCGGCTCGGCTCGTCGTCGAGGGCGAGGTCGCGCCACGTGCCGGCGGCCGACCGGAAGCTTTTGCCTTCCACGTAGCGCACGGCGCTGCCGCCGTAAGGCGACGGCGCTATCGCGGCGCGCTTGAGGTCGCCGATAGCCTTTGATTCGCGGACCGAGAGTTCCGCCGCACTCGCGGGTACGCGTAGGCCGTCTCTGCCCTTCATCCACGCGCCGGCGGCCGCCAAATCTTCTCCGCCGGCGAGGGCGCCCCACACCGCGGGGGCGGGATGCTTAACGGCCGGTCCCGTTTCCTCCACCAGGTACGACGTGTACGGCGTCGGAATCCCGTAGCGCTTGGAGAGTTTTACGATGGCGTCGATTAATTCCTTATCTTCGCCCTCCAGCTTTATCTGCTCCAGGAGAAAACCTACCTTGCGCGTAGCCCACAGCGCCGGGATGTACTTGTTGTCGCGACTTTCGCCGGCGACGGCGGCGAGTTCGTACCGGTACGATTCCGCCTTGCCGGCGCGTTCGCCCGAAACGACCAAGGTGCCGTCGGCCAGTTCGCCCTTGTACCGTCCGAGGATCGTGAGCTGCGTCCCGGCGAAGATGTCCGGGACCGACGACGGGTACGAATCGTAGAATTCGATATTTTCCCAGGAGAGCTCCACGTCGGTAAGGACCGGCTTCGAGATCTTGTCGTAGAATGACGTAACGGCTAGCTCGATGTCCTCGTTCGGCTCGACGTATTGAGTTGTGCCGGCGTTTTTACGTCCCAAGCCGTCGAGGAGCTCGGCCTTGACGTTATAACCGACGCCGAAGCAGAATAGACGCGCGTTTGCGGTCTCGTTGGCGGCGACGGCGTTAGCGACGATATCGGCCACGTTACGCTCGCCGACGGTCGGTTTGCCGTCCGTGAGGAAGACCACCATCGTGGGTCCGACCGGCTCGGCGGAAGCCGACGCCAGGCCCTTGGTTAGTGCGCCGTCGATGTTCGTGCCGCCGCCGGCCGTTAACTTTCCGACGAAATCCAGGCCCGCCGATACGTTGGCCGCCGTTGCGGCGACAGCTTTGTCGCGGAACAGCGTCGGTTGCTCGTTGAAAGGGACTATGTTGAAGCGGTCGGCGGGCGCCAGTTGGTTAAGGCAGTATTTAACGGCCTCTTTGACCTGTTCGATTTTATCGCCCGCCATCGAGCCCGATATATCCAAGACGAAGATCAGCTCTTTGGGTTCGGGCGCGGCTCGCGTAGCCGCCGGCGGCGTAATGATGAGGATGGCGAAGCCGTCTTCGCCGCCCTCTTTGTGGGCAAGGACGCTAGCTCCCATTTCGGCGCCGCCGACGCGGTAGTATAGGACCAGGTCTTCCGCAGGCTTCGCGTTTTTAACGTGGTATTTTACTTCGGCCGTAGTAGGGCTTTTACGCTCGAGCTGGATTTTGTGAGAGGGCGAGAATACGCTCTCGATGGCGCCGGCGGCTTTTATACTCACTTTAACGTCGACGTCTTTTATCGGCTCGCGGCTGAAACGTTCGGTGTCAAGGGGATATACGAATTTGACGAGGCCGCCGTCGTAGCGTAGAAGTTCGGAATACGTGATCTCGACGCGTTTCTCGCTTTTCGCCGGTATGGGATAAATACGCGCTTTGACGGCGCCGCGGCCTATGTATTCTAATAGCGCCGGGTCCTTGTTTTGGCTGACCAATTTGCGGTATTCGGCCGCGGCCTCGTCGGCTTCGAGCATAGTCCCCTCCACCGTTTTCCCGTCTACTTTGAGAGAGAAGCGGTCGATGGCCGCACCCTTCGGCAGCGGGAAGATGTACACGCCCTCGACGTCGAAGTTATACGGGTTTTTAAACACCTCGTCTACGTGGGTGGTCGCGACCTGATCTTCGATTACGGTTTCGACGTGGTG
>JAZGGY010000143.1:0-2216 GCA_036480675.1 bacterium
AGGGTCTCGATTACGACGTCGTGCCCCTTATACCGGATAGAACGTTTAAGTTGGCCCACGGAAAGGACGACTTTGTCGCCGGGCCGTTTGAATTGGAACGAATCCCCTCGCTCGAGCGCGGCGCGCATTAAACTGGGGGCCACGGCGGGGTTTACCACGTCTATATCGCTTCGGGGGATGCCGAAATATGAGACGATTAAATCTCTCGAGCGCTGGCTCCCGGTTGCCACGCCCCGAGCCCGGCGTAAAAGGAAAGCAAACAACTTACGATACCGCTGAGGCGCTATTTCAGAGGCGTGTACGTAGATGAAAAAGGGTTTCCGGAATAATAATCCCAAAAGCCAACCCACTGGTGCCGTGGCGATATGCCCGCAAAATATCACGTCGCAGCGCAAAACCCAAGGTACCGCCGATACTAAGAGCCTCAGCGTCTTCCCTACCCTCGTTCCCCCGCCGCGGTACCGCGACACGGAATAGGCCACGCTCTCGTCATATGCGCAATCGCCGCGCGCTGCAGGGGTCACCACCGTGACGTCGTTACGGCCGGCTAACCCCTCGGCCAAAACGCTAAGCAACGTCTGTACGCCGCCCTCGCCCGGCGGAAAATCGGGTGTTAAGACAAGATACCGCATCGCTTTTCATCCAGCCTGAAATGTGCGGGGAGGTAATTGTCGACGAATTCTTGCTGCCACAACTCCAAACAAAAGAGGTTCCATATTTTACCGCCGCCAACGCCTTTATCGAGAAACTCCTTCAACAACGCCCTAACCGCCTCCGGTCTGAAATAACCGCGTCCCAGCGCTTGCGGCGACGTAACCGTATCACAAATCCATTCGCGCTCGTGATCCCGTAACCACTTTTCGACCGGGACGACGAAAGCCCGCTTGCGCCTTCTCAAAACGGAGGCGGGTAATAGATGCCGCACGGCTTTCTTAAGCAATGCCTTGGAGACGCCCCAACCGAACCGGTACCGGTCGCCGAGGCTCGCCACGTAATCCACCAGGAAATGGTCGAGGAGGGGAAGCCGCACCTCGACGCCGGCCGCTGTACTCGCGCAGTGGATTTTCGAGAGCAGATCGTCCGCCAGCCACGTCTTAACGTCGGCGGTGGTCAGGCGGCGCATGACGGAATGTCCGACGCCTTGCCGGTAGTACCTTTCGTACAGCTCCGCGCCCCGGCCGTCGCCCACCTCACGTTTGAAGTCGGCGGTATACAACGCTGAACGTTCGTCTTCGCTAAAGATACTAAGCCACGCGACATTACGCTCCCAAGGCGTAGTAGGTGAGTTCAGTACTTTGGAGAGGTAACGCGACTTGCCGTTTAAGACCCGACTGTTTTCGACCTTATCGAGTACGCCGACGGTTAAATCGCGTAGTACCGCGGGGACGCGTTGACAACCGCCAGCCAGTCGGCTAAGGAGATACCGCGGGTACCCACCGAATACTTCGTCGCCGCCGTCGCCCGTTAGTAAAATAATTACGTGCTCTTTCGCGAAGCGGCAAAGTAAGTAAGTCGCCCACGCCGCGGCGTCGGCGAAGGGTTCAGCCAAGGTAGAAATAACTCTGGGTAACGCGCTCAACTCGCGGGGCCCCGCCTCCAATTCGTAATGTTCGACGCCGAGCGCCGCGGCTACCTCGAGCGCGAAGACTTCCTCGCCGTTCTCGCCCGCGAACTTCACGTGGAACGTCTTCATAGGTCCGGGATGGTTTCGCCTCAATAAAGCCGCGACGGCACTGGAATCGAGGCCACCGCTTAACAAAACTCCCACCGGTTCGTGGTCCGCCGCGCGCCGGCGCACGGCTTCTTCGAGGAAGGTTGCCGTCCTCGTTATAACGACGTCTGGCGACATCCGCCGTCTCCGGGCGACTGGGGGTAACTCCCAATAGCGGTTTACCCAAGCCCCTTTTTGGTTGATCTTCATCCAGATGCCCGGAGATAACTTATAGATACCCTCGAAAAGGGTCTTGGGTGCCGGGATATATTGGAAGGTCATATAATCGTCGAGCGCCCCAGAATCGACGACGCGGTCTACCCCCGGACATATCAACAGCGCCTGGACCGTCGAAGCGAAGTAAAACCTGTTGTTTACCCACGTGTAATAGAGCGGTTTTACGCCCAACCGGTCCCTCGCCAGGAACAACGTACGGCCGTCGCTGAGCGCCAGCGCGAATACCCCGTTCAACTTATTCAAGAATTCGTAACCGAGTTCTTCGTAA
>JAZGGY010000144.1:0-5067 GCA_036480675.1 bacterium
CGGCGTACGAGCTGTACGGCCTGACGGAGGAAGAGATAAAGATCGTCGAGTAATCGCTTTAGGAACGACGCAAGCTGTTATTCCAGTAGGGGGTGTAATAATGATTAAAGTGTGGGGTAATTTATACATAGGCGGGGAAAAAGCCTGTTTCCATAATGAACCGCCCGGCTGGGCCGTAATCCACGCCTGCAAGAACCCTTGTCACGCCATGGCCGTCGGTTACTCCGGTTCCCTCCCTTCGTCGCATCCCAACTACTTGCAACTCCGGCGCGGTTCGCATATTTATCTAAACCTTATTGACCCCCCGACGCCGTTATTCCAGCCGGCGTCTTTCCAGTACGCGCTGGATTTTATTGACGAATATATCGGCTCGCGGAAGGTCCTTATCCACTGCAACAAGGCGTTCTCCCGGGCGCCTTCCATCGCTCTACTGTATTTAGCGAAGCGCGCTAAAGCTATACGCGACACGTCGTACGCGGCGGCGTTCGAAGACTTCCGAAGGTTATGCCACGGTTATATGCCCGGCGAAGGCATACAAACTTTCTTTACCGAGAATTGGGAATCCCTGCGTTAACGTACCGCTTACTTAATGGCGACAAGCGGCGGCTCGAGCGCGCCGTAGGGGCCCCGTGGGGGCGACCGGCCGGTCGCCCCCGCAATGCCCCCGTACGGGCGCAACGCGTTGCGCCCCAACACCACCGCCGCTCGATACGTCTTCCGGGTTGCGATTATTCGCATCCGGGCGCGTATTTCGTAACGTTGTGTACGTTCGACCGGGAGTGTTTATTTGGCGACGTAATTGGCGGCGGCGTCCGGCTGAACGAATGGGGCCGCGTCGCGTCGGAGGAATGGTTGCGGTCCGCCGCCGGTCGCGCCGAAATCGAATTGGATGCCTTCGTCGTTATGCCGAACCATATCCACGGCATCGTGATTATTACGGACGACGCCGTAGGGGCGACCGGCCGGTCGCCCCTACATGATACCGACGGCCGGCCGCGGGGCCCGGCGAAACGTTCGTCGGCGTCGTTCATATGCGGGTATAAACCCGCCGTCACCCGCCGCATCAACCAATCGCGCGGCACACCCGGCGCGCGGTTATGGCAGCGTAATTATTACGAACGGGTAATCCGGGACGACGAGGAACTGGGCCGGGCCCTTGGCTATATCGCCGACAACCCGGCGCGTTGGGCCGACGACGATTATTTCGTCCGGTCGTAGGGCGACGGCCCCGTGGGGGTGCAACGCGTTGCGCCTCAAAATATATACACGGCCTTATTCACCGATTCCGTTTTTATTATTAGCCGGAGGGTTGGTAGGAGGAAGACATGGCGTACCGAGCCGGCGACGTAAGCCCCGAGGCCGGCGTCTACCGCTGCGCCAACTGCGGCGCCGAGGTCAAGCTCACCACCGGCGAGACTTTCCCGCCCTGCGATTGCGGCCAGGGCAACTGGTCCCTCGTCCGGCGGGCCTGGTCCGGTAATTTGCGGCCTTAACGCCCGGTAGCGACGCTCGGGGGGATACGAACCACGCGAAGTAGAGGCGCAAGGCCTTGCGCCCTTACTTTACGCGGGGCCGGTAATATCGACCGGCGCCGACGGGGGGTATACGAAAAGGGCGACCTCGCGGCCGCCCGTCGGCGTCTATTTCCAGCGCCTCCCCCTATAGGTCGGGCTTACACTCGGAGCAGGCGCTGTACCCCTGCTCCTGGGCCTCGGCGAGGGTCACGGTCTGCTTGTTGGCGCTGCGGATGTCGTCGAGGCACCTGCACGTCGCTAAATGGTACCGGACGTCCTCTTGCTTGTCCTGCGATATCACGACCTCTCGTTCCATAGGTTACCTCCGGGCACGTTGCTCGCGCCGCGTGATATTAGCTAAATACGCCCTCCTTGTCAACTAGAATACGTCGAGCTAATAGGTCATAAAACCGGCCCGGCGGGGGGGGGAGGGGGCGGCCCGCGGGCGCAAGCAGATATTTTTCCGCGGCTTCCTCCGGGGTTGGGTGTTCACCTCTAAACATAATATATATAGGCCGTTTTGTGCAATTAATCCTTGACTTTTACGACGCGTAAGTGTTATATTCCCTCCCTCGCGGCGCGAGCCGCGAGCGCTTGATAATTACGGAGCTACGAGCAATGGACGCACGAACCTTTATCCCGAAGGAAGAAGATATCGAGCGGCGCTGGTACGTCGTCGACGCCGACGGCAAGGTCCTGGGGCGGCTGGCGACGCGCATCGCGCAGATCGTGCGCGGCAAGGAGAAGCCGTACTTCACGCCCCATCTCGACACCGGCGACTTCGTCGTCGTGGTGAACGCCGAGAAGATCCGCGTGACGGGCAACAAGCTGCGCGACAAAATTTATTACCGCCACTCGGGCTACGTGGGCCACCTCAAGGAGACGCCCCTTTCGCGGATGCTGGCGCGCAAGCCGGAGTGGGTTATAATGCACGCCGTGCGCGGCATGCTCCCCAAGAACCGGCTGGGCCGCAAGCTTCTCAAGAAGATCAAGATCTACCGCGGCCCGAGCCATCCCCACGCCGCCCAGAACCCGCAGCCGCTCGAGGTCTAGGCTGGGTTTGGAGGATTTCGCTTGGAAGTGAAGAAAAATTACGCTACCGGCCGACGCAAGACGTCGGTGGCGCGCGTCTGGCTTTGGCCGGGCGAGGGCAACGTGGTCGTCAACCGGCAGCCGCTGGCGGATTACTTCACGCTGGAGAGCTGGCGGGCCGACATCGCCAAACCGTTCGAGGTAACCGCCACCACCGGCAAGTTCGACGTCTTCTCGACGGTGAAGGGCGGCGGCATCACCGGCCAGCGGGGCGCGCTGCGGCACGGCATCGCCCGGGCGCTGCAGCAGGTGGACGGCTCGTACCGTGCGGCGCTCAAGAAGGCGGGCCTGCTCACCCGCGACCCGCGCATGAAGGAGCGCAAGAAGTACGGCCAGCCGGGCGCCCGCAAGCGGTTCCAATTCTCGAAGCGCTAACGATAACGTCGCAACCGCGGAGGACGCGTTTTAGAGACCCACATAATTCAAGGCTATCGCTCCAAAGGGGCGGCGACAAGCGCGCCCCTTGCCTGAAGCGAAGCGGGTAACGGAGGTTTAGATAGTCATGTTTGAAGTTTCTATGAAGCAACTGCTGGAGGCCGGCGTCCATTTCGGCCACCAAACGCGCCGTTGGAACCCGAAGATGCGTAAGTACATCTTCGCGGAGCGCAACGGCATTTATATTATCGACTTGCAGAAGACGCTGCGCCTCCTGGAGGAGGCGTACGAATTCGCCCGCAATACCTCCCGCGCCGGAGGCCGGGTGCTGTTCGTGGGGACGAAGAAGCAGGCGCAGGCCGCGGTGGAGGAGGAGGCGACGCGTTCCGGCGCCTTCTACGTGACCACCCGCTGGCTGGGCGGCACCCTCACCAACTTCGAGACCATCAAGAAGAACATCGAACGCCTCAAGGCGATCGAGGCCATGGAGGAGGACGGCTCGCTGGCCAAGTACAATAAAAAGGAGCGCCTCCAGTTCCAGAAGGAGAAGGACCGCCTCACCAGGTTGTACAGCGGCATACGCGGCATGAAACGCTTGCCGCAGATGGTCTTCCTGGTCGACCCGCGGCGGGAGGCCATAGCGCTGGCGGAGGCCAACCGCCTCGGCATACCGGTGGTGGCGTTGGTAGATACCAACTGCGACCCGGACCCGGTAAACCACATCATACCCGGCAACGACGACGCCATACGGTCCATACGCGTCACGGCCTCCACCATCGCCACCGGCGTCGTAGACGGCCGCGCCGAGGCCACCGAGGGCGAGGAGGGCGCCAAGGGCGATGAAGTCGTAGCGGAGGAAGCGCCCGGAGCCGGCGCGTACGTGAGCCCGGAGAAGTAGACGAGAGGACGACCTATGGCGATCGATTCGAAAGAAGTAAAGAAACTCCGCGACCGTACCGGCGCCGGTATGATGGACTGCAAGCGGGCTTTGCAGGAGTGCGGCAGCGACCACGAAAAGGCGGTGGAGTACCTCCGCATCAAGGGCCTGGCGGCGGCCAAAAAGAAGGCCGGCCGGGCTACCGGCGAAGGCGTCGTCGTCTCCTACATCCACCCCGGCGACAAGTTGGGGGTGCTGGTAGAGGTCAACTGCGAGACCGACTTCGTGGCCCGCAACGAAGACTTCCGCGCCTTCGTCAAGGATATCGCGATGCATATCGCCGCCACCGACCCTATAGGCGTAACGTCCGACGACGTACCCGCGGAAACGTTGGAGGGGGAGCGCAAGATAGCCGCCGAGCAGGCCCGCGAGCAGGGCAAGCCGGATAACATAGTCGAGAAGATCGTCGAGGGCCGCGTGAAGAAATTCATAACCGAGAATACGCTCCTCGAGCAGCCGTTCGTCAAGGACCCCGACAGGACGGTGCGGGAGTACGTCGAGGAGGCCGTGGCGAAGTTCGGCGAGAACCTCGTCATCGCTAGGTTCTCCCGCATCAAGTTGGGCGAGTAGGCGTGGTGGGCGCGGCCCCGAAATATGAGCGAGTAGTATTGAAATTGTCCGGCACCGCGTTCGCCGGCGAGGGGGGCGCGGGCCTCGAGCCCTCGCGGGTGTCCTTCGTCGCGGGCGAGGTGGCCGACGCCCGGGCCGCGGGTGCCCAGGTGGCGGTCGTGGTGGGCGGCGGCAACGTCGTGCGGGGGCGGGAGGCCGCGGCGCTGGGGTGGCCGCAGCTCGCGGTGGACCACATGGGCATGCTCGCCACCGTCGTGAACGCGTTGGCCCTCAGGGAAGGGCTGGCGCAACTCGGCGTCCCGGCGGCGGTACTGAACGCCTTCGACGTCGGCGAGTGCTGCGAGCGCTACCGACCGGAGCGCGCGCGCGAGCTGTTGGAAGAGGGCGCGACGACGATTTTCGCGGGCGGGACCGGCCGGCCGTTCTTCACGACCGATACCGCCGCGGCGCTGCGGGCTTGTGAGTTGGGCGCTGACGCGGTGCTGAAGGCCACCGACGTCGCCGGCGTCTACGACCGCGACCCGGAAGACGACGCCGACGCGCGACTGCTCGCCTCGCTGTCGTACGACGACGTGATAG
>JAZGGY010000145.1:0-2840 GCA_036480675.1 bacterium
CGCTATTCATGATGTAATTGAAGCGCGGGCTTACGTCAAGCGCGAACTTGCCGAACGAATAGAGGAAGCCGCCGCCGAAGTAGATGCCCGGCTTATTCATCTCTAAATCGTACGAGAAGGGTACGCCCAGAAACACGCCGGTGTCTCCCATCTTTTGCATGTAAAAGCCGCCGCCGCCGCCGAAGTATACGCCCATGCTGTCGAACATCAACTTGTAGTTGGCGCCGAACGTAATCGGGATTATCGTCGTCTTCGGCTCGTCGACCCCTTCGATCGCTTCCCAGTTTTTTTGCTTGTGGTTCAGGTGGTAGGCGAACGCCACCTCCACGTCAAGCGCCGGCATGACGCCGATCAAGACTTTGCCGCCGAACTTCGGGCTCATCCCGAGGTTGCTGCCTTCCCAGGCCTCGGTCGCTTCGTCGTCCTCAGCGGCCATATCGCCCATCGGCAGCGCGATGCCGCCAAAGCCGCCGAAGCCGAAGCTTATACCGTAGGCCGCAGTAGCCACGAGCCCGAGCGCCAATAATACCGTCAATTTACGCATTCCTCATATCCTCCTTGGGTAAAGGAACGTTATTAATACTCACCAGCATAAGCCTCCGCCGCTTTTCGACGGTGACTTAAACTTGTTTAAATATTTAACACAATGAGACGCCATTGTCAAGGTTAATCTTTTCGTTTGCTAAAAAATTCGCCGTCCCCATTATATATAACGGTTTCGCCCTAAGCCGGAAGCCTAAACCCCTCATACGCGGCGCGGTTGACCCTTGTCGTCGGCGGGGCAATGTGTTACCGTTACGTCGTCACGGGCGGCCGGTGAGCCGGTATTGGAGACGCATGTCGGCCAGCGCGGCGCGGAAGCTGCGCGCCCAGGTCGCGAGCGGGACTAGGGGCGGCGTCTTTCGGCCGCCGGGCACCGCTCCCCGGAGGGATTTCAAAAAAGAAGCGGGCCCGTCGAAATCGGCCATAAGCACGAAGCCTCGTCCTATCTCGCCCCGTAGGTGCGCGTCCGAACCGGCGCTCCGGCCGAGGTTGTGGCGCCGGGCGAAGTCGAGCGCGAGCTTGTCGTCGGCGGCGTAGAAGTTCCGGGCGTTGTATACCTCGACGACGTCGACGTCGTCCGCGAAGCGCTCCATGAAATCTAGCCGGGGCCGCCGGTGGGCGATGCGGGCGAACGGGTGCGGGATGTTGACCAGGCCGCCTTGCTCGTGTATCTCGGCGATGGTTTCGGCCAGCGGAAGGCCGCGGGTCAGCGGCCTCGATATGAACATCCCCATCGCCTCGCCGTCCAGCGTATTGACCTCTTGCGACACCACCGCCCTGGGGCGCGGCCTGCCCGGGTAATGGAGGTCCATGAAGTCCGCGAACTCGTCCGAGGCAACGAGCTCCGCCGCGGCCAGCGAGCCGTCGAGAGCGTTATGGTCGGCGACGGCGAAGGCGCCCAAACCCCGCCGCAGGCAGGTGGCTACAATAGCCCACGGTTTGGACCGGGAATCGTAGGAAGCCGAGGAATGGATATGAAGGTCGGCTTTGATCAACACAACTTGCGCTCGAACGGTTTACGCCGCGCCCGGCACTATCGCCGGAGCGCCGTTCTCGCAGCGATTGCTCTCTGCGTCTGGGCCGCGGCTTGCGGCGACCGGGCCGAGGTCTACTTCGACGAAGGGCGTCAATACGAGGCCGGCTACGAGTTCGAGAAGGCCGCCCGGCGTTACGAGCTGATTACGATCGGGTTCAAGCGGTCGCCGGTCCACAACGACGCCGCCGAGGGCCTCGCGCGCTGCCGAGCCGAAATGCACTTCAATCGAGCCGAGGAGCTGATATACGCCGGCGCGACGTACACCGCCATCTACGAGATCGTGGCCGGCCGCCGCCTCGACGCCGACAACCCGCGGGGCCTGTATCTCGTTAGCCTCGCTCACCGCTTTATCGGCCCCCGCACCCTCGCCCTCGAGGAGTCCGACGATTGCATCAAAAAGTACCCGGCGAGCCCGTACGGTTATTTGGGTCGGGCCGAGTACTTCCGATTTCTAAGCGAACGCGATGAGGCGCTGGCCGACTACGTGCGCGCGTTCAGGGTTGCCGGCCGCGACGCCCGGGCCCGCGGCGCGGCCTTTCGCGGGATACGCGATATGACGCTCAAACTCGGGCAACCCGAAAGAGCCGTCAACAACTACCGGCGCGAGGCCAAGGGCGCCGTCCGCGGCGACGCTTTCAACTATTGGGTCGGCTACTATTATATACGTAAAAAGCCGATTATTTACCGCGACGCGCAAGAGTATTTCGACAAAGTCATCGCGGGGCGCGGCCCCGGCTCGTACAAGGCGAGGGCGTACGCCGCCCGCGCGCAATGCTACCTTTTCTACAAGGACCTCGAGCGCGCCAAGGCCGACGTCGACCAAGCCATCGCTATCGACCCCCAGAACGACGCTCTTTATAAAACCGCGGAAGCGATATACCGCAAGCTTTCGCTGCCGCCGCCGCGTAAAACTCAAAAGTGAGCGTACCCCCGCGGCGCCATCGGTTCCTCGCCGCCGTTACGCACGAGCACGACTCCCTTCGCCGCCTCCGTAATAACCCCGATTCGCGAAACCTTTATGCCTTTTTCGGCCGCCGCCCGCGTTAACGCCGCGGCCTCGGCGGGCGGACAGGAAAATAGTAGCTCGAAGTCCTCGCCCGCGGCCGTGGCGTAAGCCACGGCGTCCTCGCCTCTCGAGCCGGCGACGTCCCGCGCCGCTCCCGCGACGGGCAGCGACTCCGCATCCACCGCCACGCCCACCGCCGACGCCCGGGCGACGTGCGCCGCAGATTCCGATAGGCTGTCGGAGGTGTCTATGACC
>JAZGGY010000146.1:0-8608 GCA_036480675.1 bacterium
GGAGAGGGTGGCGGAGCAGATGAGGTTATTGGGGTACTGAGCCGTTATCGGCGGGAGGGCGTCATCGGCGTTCAATGAAATCTAAAATAAGTTCACTCGTCGCGTCCCCCTCTTTCCCCGCGTTGTAGATAATCGTTAAATGGTTGCGGCCCGCGACCTCGTGGACCGGCGTCTGGACGCCTCGAGCCGCGAACGCCGCGGCCAGCCGGTACGCCTGGGCGGCCAGGCCGGCGTAGTCGCGCTCGGCGTAGATTAGCAGGAACGGCGGCGCGTTCGCCCGGGCGTAATTGGGTGCCGACGCCTCGGCCCACGTCGCCGGCTCGTCGCCGAAGGTCGGCACGACGAAGTACCGCCGCACGAACCAACCGCCCTCCTCCGACATGTATTCAACGTCGTACGGGCCGCTGATGCCGACGACGCCGGCGACGGCGTCGGGCGGCAAGCCTTCCGCTTCCAGATATTTCTCGTCCAACGCTACGAGCGCGACCAGGTGAGCGCCGGCGGAGTGGCCGCATAGGAAGAGCCGTTGCGGGTCGCCGCCGTATTCCCCGATATTCTCGTATACCCACCGCGTCGCCCGGGCGACGTCCTCGGCCTGCGCCGGAAACTTGTGCTTGGGCGCCAGCCGGTATGCCGCGACGGCGACGCCCACGCCTCGCCGGGCCAACCCTTTGCCGAGGCGATGGTAGAAGTTGAAGTCGCCGTCCTTGTGGCCGTGGCGCCAGCCGCCGCCGTGAACGAAGAGCAGGACGGGAAAGTTTTCCGCGCCGGCCGGAAGGTAGAGGTCGAGCAGGTGCTTCTTGGCGTCGTGGCCCGGGCCGTCGTAGTACGGTACGTCCTTGTGGACGACGACGTCGCTCGAGCCGCACGAAGACGCCGCCACGACCAAAGCCGCGAGCCAAGGCTTCCAACCGCCGCGCCGCATTAGGTCTTTAACTCCTCGCGGCGCGCCGCGGGGAAGAGGATATTGTTGAGGATGAGGCGGTAGCCGGGCGAGTTTTTATGGAAGCGGAGGTCGGTGGGCAGCTCGCCGATGAAGTGTTGGAAGTCCTCCGGGTCGTGGCCGCCGAGGAACGAGAAGAAACCCTCGCCGTGGTTGCCGTAGACGTACTTCGCTTCCTCGTAGCCGTCCACCGTCGCGAGGACGACGACGCTCTTCTTGACGGTCTTGCGCGTGAACGCCGTGGTCTGGCCCATGAACTCCGTTATCCTCGAGCGGTGGTTTTGGGTGAGGATGGTGGGAACGGTGTCGGCTTTGGCGCTGAACTCGAAGAGCGTGAACGACCCCGGGTTCAGCGGGTCTGCCGCCGGCGAGATCGAGCGGGGCGTGTCTATGTCGGAGTATTCGTAGAGGTACGGGTTGGGGAGGACCGCGAAGTCGGTGAAGGCCAGCGTCCGGCCGTAGTCGAGGCGCTCGCTCGCGTCGGCGTCGACCGGGGTATCGTCGAAGACCTCGGCGACGACGTCGACGTCGCGTGCCGCCAGCGCGATGTCCAGCGTGTCGGCGGCGGCGCACATCGCGAACAGGAAGCCGCCTCCCGCGACGAAGCGTTCGACGGCCTCGGCCGCGGCGCCCATATACGCGGCCACCGAGGGATACCCGGCGGCCGCGGCCTCCGCCCGGTACTGCGCCTCCAGCGCCTCGTACCACGGCGTCCCGGAGAACGAACCGTAGAACTTGCCGAACTGGCCGGTGAAGTCCTCGTGGTGCAGGTGCACCCAGTCGTACTGGTACAGGCCGCCGGTCAGGACGACGTCGTTCCAGATAACGTCGTAGGGGATGTAGGCGTAGTCGAGCGCCAGCATCACGGCGTCGTCCCACATTTCCTCGTCGGCCGGCGCGTAGAGCGCCACGCGCGGCGCCTTGGTGAGCGGGACCGCCTCCATGTTGCCGGCTTCGATTACGGCGTATATGGGGCCGGGGTCCGCGACGTACTCGGCCGTTACGCCGCGCTCCAGGCACAGCTCGGGCAAGCCCTCGAAGTCGGCGACGAGGAAGGAGCCGCCGCGGTAGTTGAGCAGCCACTCTACCCGGGCGCCCCGCAGCAGCGCCTCGTAGCAGATGCCGTACGCGCGCAGGTGGTCGGCCTGCGCGTCGTCCATGGGTATGAGGAGATAAGCTGCGCCGGTCGCGGCGGGGTAGGCTAAGGTCGCGGCGGCCGCGACGCACAGAACTACGAATAGCTTGCGAACTTGGATACCCCTCCCACTTTTCACGGCATCCCCCGTGTTCATTTAGGGCCGGCCCGAAACATCTTCTTGCTCTGCGGCCCCCGCCTCTCGCTCCGCGGCGAGCTGCTTTTTGCGGCGGCGCGTCGCACGCCACGCGTAGAGCAGCTCGATGAGGAGGTGTACGCCCACCAGCGGCAGGAGGAGCAGGTACAGCGCGAACTGGAGCGGCTGGTGCTTCCTCAAGTACCGCATCATCGAGATGTGGTGGATGAAGACGACGCGGTAGGGGTGAAGCGCCGCGGACTCGCCCCAGTGGTGGAGGACGGTGATGTCCGGCAGCAGGTAGGTGTAGTAGCCGGCGTCGCGCGCGCGGCGGCTGAAGTCCGCGTCCTCGACGTACATGAAGTAATTAGGATCCAGCGGCCCGATGAGGTCGACGAGCTCGCGAGTGAACATCATCGCGGCGCCGGCGATGAAGTCCACCTTTACCGGCCGCTCGAGCTCCAGCTGGCCGTAGAAGCCCTGGCGCGAGAACGGGTTGCGCGGCCAGAAGCGATAGATCAACGATTTCCGGCTCCCGATGAGGTGGAGGAGGTTGGGGAAGCGGCGGTACGATTCCTGGAGCCGCCCCGTAGGGCTGACCAGCGCGGGTCCCACCACGCCGGCGTCCGGGTTCTCGTCCAGGAAGTCGGTGAGTTTGTCGAAGACGGCCGGCGCCACCTCCACGTCCGGGTTGAGGAGCATGAAGTAGTCGCCCCGGGCCGCGGCGAGGCCCTGGTTGTTGGCCGCGGCGTAGCCCAGGTTGTGGCGGTTGCGGATGAATATGATGTCGTCCCGGGCGGCGAGCGCTTGGGCCGAGCCGTCCGACGACGCGTTGTCGACGACGATGATCTCCACCTCGCCGCCGGCGGGTGGATTCCTCCAGCAGGAGTCGACGGCCTCGTGTACGACGTGGCCGGCGTTGTAGTTGACGATTATGACCGACACTTTGGGCGGACGCACGGGACGCCGGGCCGCCGCGGCCGCCGCGGGGGCTTTGCCCGGCGCCTCCCCGGCCATCCAGGCGGCCTGCGCCGCCAGGCCCTCTTCGAGCGCGGTGGCGGGGGCGTAGCCTATCGCTTTCCGCAACGCCATTACGTCGCCGTGCGTCGCGCGGACGTCGCCGCGCTGATGGGGCGCCCGCGTAACGTCGGCCTTTTTGCCCAGCACCTTCTCGATCGACGCGGTGAGCTCCGCTAGGGATACCGTCTTTCCGGAGGCCACGTTGTACGTCCCCGACGTTAGGCCTCGAGCCAGCACTTCCGCGGTGGCCTTCACGGCGTCGCCCACGTACGTGAAGTCGCGCCGTTCCTCGCCGTCGCCGTACAGGACGATGGCCTCGCCGCCCAGGATAGCCCGGACGAACTTGTGGATCGCCATATCGGGCCTTTGGCGGGGGCCGTACACGGTGAAGTAGCGGAGTATCACGGCCTGGAGGCCGTAGCTTTTTCTATATAAATCGACGAGGTCCTCCGCCGCCAGCTTCGTCGCGCCGTAGGGCGAGACGGGGGACGGCATCGCGTCTTCGGCGACGGGGAGCCGGGTCGCGTCGCCGTATACCGAGCTGGAGGAGGCGAGGACGAGCGGGACGTCCGCCCGGGCGCGGAGCGCCTCCAGCAGCTGTTGCGTGGCGAGGACGTTGTTCGTCAGATATTCCTCGTAGTGCCGACCCCAGGAGTCGCGGACCCCCGGCCGCGCCGCCAGGTGGAACGCCGCGTCGACGCCGTCCACGACGTCTTCCAAATCGCCGTGAGCCAAATCTATTTCGTAGAAGGTGAAAGCGGCGTGGTCGCGGGCGGCGCGCAGGTTGGCGAGCTTGACGTCGCGGCCGTAATTGTCGAGGAAGTTGTCGACGCCCACGACCTCGTGACCGCGCGCCAGGAGCTCGTCGACGAGGCTTGAGCCGATGAAGCCGGCGGCCCCGGTTACGAGTACGCGCCGCCGCTCGGGAGCTTTTTCCTTTTCGGAAGGCATAGTCCCAAAGGGTAAGAAGGCCGCCGCGCCGGCGACCCTCATTTTCGATTATAAAGGAGGCTTGCGAAATGTCAAGCGGAGAATTGCCTTGACGTGAGGGCGCGCGGGCTTTAAAATGAAAAAGGCCCGCTGACGGGCCTTTTGTTGCGCTGCGAGGCGGGCTACGCTTTGAGCACTTTGCCGGCCTTCAGGCACCGCGTGCATACGCGAAGCCTCTTCACGTGGCCGTCGGTGCGAACGCGAACGCGATGAAGGTTCGGCATGAACTTGCGCTTCGTCACATTGTGAGCGTGGCTTATGCTGTGGCCGAACATCGGCCCCTTGCCGCAAATGTCGCATTGGTAAGACATAATATCCCTTTCGCGAACGACTATAATAGCATAAACTAATTTCCCATGCAAGAAGAAACGCCGCGGTTATCCGTTGCCATCCTGGCCCACGACGAAGCGGGCGAGCTCGCCGCGCTCCTCGAGACCGTAACGTTCGCGGATGAAGTAGTCGTGGCAGACGCCGAATCTTCGGACGACACCGCCGCCGTGGCCCGCCGCGCCGGCGCCAAAGTCGTTCCGGTTAAAAACGATTTCAATTTAAACGTAAATAAAACCGTGGCTATCAATGCCTGCCGCGGCGAGTGGATACTTTTCCTCGACCCCGACGAGAGCGTAACGCCGGAGTTCGCCGCCGCTGTCGAGGCCGCGGTGGCCGACGGCGACGCGCCGTACGACGCGTACGAATTTCCCCGCCTGAATAACTACTTCGGCCGATATCTCAAACACGGCGGCGCGTACCCCGATTACCAGCTGCGTCTGTTTCGGCGGGGGCGGGCGCGTTTTCGCTGCGTATCGGTGCACGAGCGCCTCGACGTCGACGGCCGCGTCGGCAGGCTCGAAGCGCCGCTCTATCACGAGACGTACCCCACGTTGGCCGACTACTTTCGGAAGCTGCCGCTGTATGTGGCCGCGGGCGCCGATTACCTGGGGCGGCGTGGCCGGCGGCCGGGCCTAACGGCCGACTTGTGGTTTTTCCTGGTGCGGCCCGAGGTTCGGTTCTGGCGGCGCTACTTATTCAAGTTGGGCTTCCTGGACGGGTGGCCCGGTTTTTTGGCCTGTTTTCTCGACGCGGCGCAGGGAATATTAGCCTATTATGAGTTCCGAACTAGGCGCGGCTCGAGCGGGTAACAAGTGCGCATCGTTCACGTAAACAAGTTCCTGTACCGCCGCGGCGGCGCCGAGCGCTATATGTTCGATGTCGCCCGCGCGCTGAAAAGGCGGCGCCACGACGTCTTCTTCTTCGGGACGGCGCATCCCGACAACGTCGAAGGCGAGTATCGCCGATATTACCCGCCCTACGACGACTTCGTCGCGCCGCGCGTCGGCCTTCGAACGGCGCTCGCGGCGGTATGGTCGCGCGCGGCGGCCGAAAAATTCCAAGCCTTCCTCGCCGACGTCAAGCCGGACGTTGCCCACCTGCATAATATCGCGTACCACCTGACGCCCGCGGTTGTCGCCGCGCTGGCTCGAGCCGGCATCCCCGCGGTCATTACGCTCCACGATTACAACCTGCTCTGCCCGAACCATTATTTCTACAGCCGCGACGAGCCCTGTTTCCGCTGCACCGAAAAGAAATATTTTTCGTGCATAACGCGCCGGTGCGTGAAGGGCAAGCTTGGCGCTTCGACCGTGGGTTACCTGGCGCACTTCGTCGCGCGGCGGAAGAAGGTATATCATAAGCTGGACCGCATCCTCGCGCCTTCCGCTTTCCTTAGCGAAAAAGTGCGCGCCGCCGGATACGACTACGGGCGGGTGCTCTTCCTCCCGCCGGCGATAGACATTAAGGAAAGTGAAAGTCGGCGCAAACAAAACTATTTCTTGTACGCGGGTCGCCTCGCGCCCCAGAAAGGCGTGGACGTACTTATCCAGGCCGTCGGCTTGGCGGGGCCGAAGGTGCGGTTGAAAGTGGCCGGCTCGGGCCCGGAGGAGGCCAACCTCGTGGAAACCGCGAAGGGTTACGCCGCGGACAAGGTTGAGTTTCTGGGGCACGTCGACGCGCGCCGGCTCGCCGGATTGATGGCGTCGGCTCGAGCCGTCGTCGTCCCGTCGCGCTGGCCCGAGAACACGCCGGCGGTGATATTGGAGGCGTTCGCGGCCGGCGCCGCGGTCGTGGCCTCCCGCGTGGGCGGCGTACCGGAGATGGTGGAGGACGGCGTCGAGGGCTTGCTGGTCGAGGCCGAGGACGTTCGCGAGTTGGCGGCGGCGCTCGAGCTACTGGCCGGTGACGCCCGCAAAGGCCGCAAGCTCGGCGCCGCGGGCCGCGCCCGGCTGGAGAGAGATTACTCCTTTAAGGAGCATATGGCGCGGTTGCTCGAGGTTTACCGGGAGGTCGCGGCGTGAAGGTCGCCATGATAGGCTTGAAGGGCGTGCCGGCGCTGCACGGCGGCATCGAGCGGCACGTGGAGGAGTTGGGCCGCGGCCTGGCGCGGCTGGGCCACGACGTCACGGTATATTGCCGGGACCACTACACCCCTCCCGACGCCTCGGCGGAGGGGTTGGCGCTGCGCCGCCTCCCCAGCGTGAATACCAAACACCTCGACGCGTGGACCCACACGCTGCTGGCCTCGCTCGACGCCGCGCCCCGTCGCTTCGACGTCTATCACTATCACGCCCTCGGGCCGGCGACGCTCGCGTTCATCCCGCGCTCGCTCGGCAAGACGGTCGTCGTTACGGTCCACGGCCTCGACTGGCAGCGCGAGAAGTGGGGCCCGGTCGCGTCGGCGTACCTTCGCGCGGGCGAGTGGGCCGCGGCGCGCCTCGCCACGCGGACCGTCGTCGTATCCCGCGAGCTCCAGCGTTATTTCGCGCGGCGCTACCGCCGGCGCACGACGTACGTTCCGAACGCCGTCAGCACGCCCGGGCCCGTCGACCTCCGCGCGCTGGAGCCGTACGACCTGGAGGCGGGACGGTACCTGTTGACGGTTGGCCGGCTCGTCCCCGAGAAGGGCATCCACCTTGTGTTGGAAGCGTACCGCAACGTCGCGACGGACCTTCCGCTGGTCGTCGTGGGCGACGACCCGCACGGGAAGTACCTCGCTCGGCTTAAGGAGGAAGCCGACGACAGGGTGCGCTTCGTCGGCTACGTCTACGGGCCGCCGCTCGCCGCCTTCTTCGCCGGTTCCTATTTATACGTCCAACCGTCGACGCTGGAGGGCCTTTCGATAGCGCTGCTGGAGGCGATGAGCTACGGCGCCGGCGTTTTGGCCTCGGACATCCCGCCCAACGTCGAGGCGCTGGGCGACGCAGGGTTCTACTTCCCGACGGGCGACGCCGCCGCGTTGGGCGAACAGCTGCGGCGCCTCGTCGCCTCGCCCGAAGACGTAAAAGAAAAAGGCGCCGCGGCTGAACGTCGCGTCGCCGACTTGTACTCCTGGGAAGAGGTGGCCCGCCGTACCGCGGCCGTCTACCAGGCCGCGCTCGGCTTATAGGCCGGCGCCCTCCTCGTCCTTTTTATACGTAAACTCCCCCTTAACTATCGTGGCGACGACTTCCGCGTCCGCCAGTTCCGCGGCGGCGAGGCGGCGCGGGTCCTGCGCCACGACGGTGAACGAGGCCCATTTGCCCGGGGACAGCGTCCCCCAGTCGTCTTCCGCGAATACGGAGGCCGCGGCGCCGACGGTGAACATAGCCAGCGCGTCGTCTAAAGACAGGCGCTCTTCTTCGGTGGGGTGGCTGGTCGCCGCGGCGATTCCCAAGAGAGGATTTATGGGCGTAATGTTAGAATCGGAACCGCCCGCCAGCGCGACGCCCGCCCGCAGCGCCGACCGCAGCCTGTTGGTGCGGCGGCGCCGCTCGCCCAGTCGCGTTTCGTACAGCCTGCCCGGGCCGCCCCAGAACCATTCGAACGCCGGCTGCACGGATAGGATGGCGCCGAGATCGGCCGCTCTGTTAAGGTCGCGGTCGGATATGAGCTCGGCGTGTTCGACGCGGTGACGGCAGTCGTCGCGCGCGTGTTCGTAAGCCGCGACGCCGTACGCGTCGAGCACTTGCGACACGGCGCGGTCGCCTATGGCATGGAGGGCGACCTGGAGGCCGGCGGCGTGCGCCGTCATGACGAGCGCGTTGAGGTCGTCGTCGGCGAAGCATAGCTCGCCCCGCGTCGTGGCCTTATCGGCGTAGGGTTCGCTCAGCGCCGCGGTCCACGAGCCGATGGAGCCGTCCACCAGCAAGCAGCCGCCCAGCCGCGGCAGGGTCAACTCTCGCGCCGTTGTGGCCGAAGTAATCTGGGGAAAGATGAACGTCTCCACCGGCAACCGGTCGCGACATTCTAAAAGAATCCGCACGTCCTCCTCGCCCGCGATTTGGCCCCCCTCGAGCGCGCAAAGGGCTACGACGCCGCGGGACGCCGCGAGCGCGGCGGCGTCGCTGTAGGC
>JAZGGY010000147.1:0-15296 GCA_036480675.1 bacterium
CCGAGGGCCTGCTCGAGCGCGCTTGTCTCCTCGGCTACGGACGGCACGGTTCCTTTACCTCCGGCCTTGGGTCGAGCCACCCACCGACGATTTCGACGCTCTCGCGACTCAGGCCGCGGCCAAGGGGGGCGTAGCGTTTTAAGTTCTCGGCATACATGAAGCTCCGGGGTACTTCCTGGGGGGTGACCATGACCGGCTTAATCCACTTCCACGTCGTCGCGTCCATACAGACGCGGAACGCCGGCTTGCCGTCCGCAGTGCAAATCGTCGCTTTAACGATTTTACATACGAGCGCAAAGCCGCGTATGTAGCCATCCTCGACGTAATAAACGCGGTCCCCAACCTCGACGTTTGGTATCCGCGGCGCCCGGTAGTCCCGGTGATACTCCCCACCGCCCCAGCGTTTGATCTCCTCGGCCTCGCGGGCCGCCTCGGCCATCCGGCTCTTGGGCGTCGTTACGATGATGTCGGCCATTAAATGGGTCCCCCTTTGCAACCCAGCGGCGCCGGGCGTTCGTCCCATATCTCGCCGTCGAGGTAGCGGCCGGCGTTTTTCTTGCCGACGAGTACGAACTCGTCGTCGCCGTGGCGACGCACGATGACGCCGTTGGCCATCTGCTGGCCGACGGGGATCGACTCGCCCCATTGCTTGAAGTTGAACGGGACGCCCGCGGCCACGGCCTGGTCGCGGAGGGCGCGGACCCAATCCGGGTGCGTCGGCCGGGCGCCCGGGCCGCTCTCGCTGCCGACGATGTACCAGTCGAAATTGCCGAGGTGACCGAGCGCGGCGAGGCGGCGGGCGATGTCGCCCTCGATCGCGGTGTTTACCGGTCCAAGCAACGGCTCGCCGCTTAGGAAATGGAGGGCCGCCGGGACCGCGAGGATTTCGTACGCGCACTCGTCGAATCGCCGTTGGTTCTCCGCGGTGATGCCGAGCGCGACGTGGGGGTAGGGCCAGTCGTCCGGCAGCCGCGCGGCGACGAGCTCCGGGCGTTTAGTAAGGAGGAGCCAGGTGTGCTGCGGGCATTGGCGGATAACGTCCCACGCCTCGGGCCGCCACGCGTCGGCGGCGGGGTGGAAGAAGTCGCCCCAGGAGCACGCGAATACGAAGCGCGGGTCCTCCCACTTCAGCGGCGCGTAGAAGGTCTTGTCGCTCGAGCGGACGACCGCGAAAGGATCCTGGCCGAACTGGCGCTTCTCGCGGTACATGTAGCAGTGGTCGCAGCCCTCGCTGACCGGCGTGCAGCCGCTCCACGGGTTCCACGTCGCGTCGGTCCATGCGATTTTACTCTTCTCGGCCATTAGTGCGCTCCCGGGTGTCGCCGCCGTTGATCTCGGTACGATATTTAAAGGTCGCGACCTTCATTACTCAATAATTTAGTTACATCTAAATAATTTACTTGAATCTTATTTCGTATTCCTTATAATTAGGGCGTGAAGAGGTTATTGTTGTATTTCGGGCTTATTCAGGGCTTTATTAGCTCTATAGTACCCGGCCTACTTAGGCGTTTCGGCTTAATCCCTGACGACGATATTTTCGTCTCGTTTTTTACAATAACGGTCTGCGCGGCAGTGATAGCGGTTTTAACGCTCGTTGTATCTCAAGGTTTTAAACGTCTTGGGGCAATTTTAGAAAGCCGGCGCGCGAAAAAAATGGAAGCAATCCGAGACGAAACCGACGAAGAACCATCACTTGGTGGCCCGATTTGGCCTTTTTGGGGGGGCGGCTTGAATCATAGGTCCGCGCCCAGGCGATTCGACCCGACAGTACGGTTTGCGAAAATATCAAAAATCTCAGGCCTTTTAGGTTTCGGTATCGCCACAGCAGGTACGGTCTTTACTGTAATATGGTTGGCCGTAGCCATCTTCTAACGGTTTTCCCGATATAACGTTGGTGAGTAAGGACTCCGCCGGCGCGCCTCGGCGCGCTTTGTCCTACCCATGTCTTGGCGGGGGCGCCGGCGCTCCCTCTACGCCTTCCTTCATTTTTTTCATGTGTTCCCGCGCGGCCCGCCGCTTCATCGCCTTCAGCGCCTCGATGACGCGAGAGGCGTCGTCGAAGGTCAGCTCCTCCGGACGGTTGACGCCGTATCCGCGCAGCAGCCAGACGCCCAGGTAGCTCTCGCTCGGCTGCCGCGCCGCCTCGCGCCACAGGTTCTTAACGAACGCCACCTGCGCCCCGGTGGCCTTTCCGGCCGGCCGCGGGTCCTGCGGCTTGAAGCCGAGGCGTTCGAGCGTCGCGACGACGTCCTTCGCCTCGGCCGCCGTCAGGTCCCGCGAGCTGCGCTTGTCGGTTACGGCGTAGAGGAGGTCGCGGTACTGGTCGTCGTCGAGGCCCAGCTCGCGCTTGGCGACGTGGACCAGCCGTATTTGCTTATTGCTAATGTTGTCGTTACGCATGGTAAAGGTACTTTTTTGCGGCGCGTTTGTAGCGGCCGCGGACGCGGACGTACGCGCGCTTCTCGCCGTTCGGGCCCGGGCCGAGGGGGCGGACGAGCCGCTTCGGCAGCTCGGCGGCGGCGCAGAACGCCTCGAGCTCGTCGCGCGGACCCGAGTAATAAAGCCAGCCGTTAGCTCTCGCCCGGTTCAACATCTCGCCCCACGATCCGGCGGAACGCCCACGGCAGGAAACAGGATAGAGCCCAGCCGAGAGCCATGCCGCCGGCGACGAATACGGCCATCAGGACCCGCGCCGGCCAAGGGAACATGTGCGCGAGCGCGAACTTTACGCCTACGACGACGCCGAGCGTGACCAGTACCGCTATGATGACCAACGCTACGGCAGCCTTCTCCGCCCATATCGCCGCCGCACGGTAGAATCCCTTGCGCTCGGCCCGGGGGGCCCTTTCCTCGGCCAAGTTGGCGACACACGCGAGTTTTATCGCGACCGGGCAGTCGTTACACTCGGGTCGCGGGTACCCGCCGAAGCAGGGCGGCTCTTCCGGGACGCCGTTTAAGACGACCACGGCGGCCCTTCTTTATCTTCAGGATTTACCATTTAATTGCCTCCACTTTGGGCCCGCGCGGTCTCGAGCCGCGGCCTCCGCGCCACCCGGGGGGAAGGTTGTGCGCGGTGCTCTACCAGTTGAGCTACGGGCCCCTCGTCCGGCAAAGCCGGCGTTCCGCTCGCGTATTCGATCCTCTCCTGCTCGCCGCGGTCGCGGCTCGAGCGGCGGTCCTCGTCGAACTTCCGCCAGGCTCGCTTGACGCCGGCCGCGGCCGCCATGATCCGCAGCGCGCGCCGGCGGAGCCTGAGCCGCTGCGAAGCGAACTCGCGCGTCGTCACCATCCGGAAGTACCCCCTCGGGTTCGAGCCGGCCGGAAGGTGGTACACGGTCCGGAGGTCGTGGACGACGTCGCGGAGGCGGCCGCCGCTCATGCGGAGGTCCGCCTCGAGCAGGATGACGCGCGCCTTGGTCGCGTTCCCCTCGCCTGGGTGGCGGCAGATCGCCTCCCAAATCAGGCCGTGTTCGTCCGGGAGCTCCACGTATCCCCTTAGTCGAACTTCCGTTTAAAAGCGACGGCCGGCGTCTGCGCCTTCACGGTAAGCAGCCGGCGCAGCTCCGGGTCGCCGTCGCCGCTCGAGGCCTGGTCGACGAGCGCCGCGGAGGGCTTGTACTTCGTCTCGACGGTTACGAGGTCCGCGAACCTGTCGCCCAAGTGCGCGCGCAGCGCGTCGGCGTCCGGGATGGCGACCCTGTCCTTGAACGTAACCTTGGCCTCGCCGTCGTCGCTGGAGAGCGTTATGACGCTTACGGCGTCGCCGAGGCTGAGGGCGTACGCGCGGATGGTCTCCTTCCGCTCGGCGAGCTGGTCGTCGATAATTTTCTTCCGTTCCTCGAGGGCCGCGCCGTCGCGGATCGCCTGGGCGACCTCGGCGTTGACGGCGAAGCGCTCCTTCTCGCGCCCCGGTTTGACGGTGACGCGGTTCTCTGTATTGGGTATCGTGTCCATCGTTCCCCCTTACTTGTTGGACAGGCGGACGTCGGCCTGCCTTTCGCCGGCGTAAAACGTGACCTTCCGGACGTGCGGCGGCACGTCCAGGCCGGCGACGTAGTCGACGAATATTTTCTGTTTCCGCGCGAGCTCGCGGTCGACCTGGCGCCGGAGCTCGACGAGCTCGTGGGCGTCCTCGAGCGCCCGGGCGAGCTTTTTACTCTCGACGAGGCGCGGCTTCCGCCGGCCGACCTTCACGGCCACGAGCTGTTTTAATTTTTGGACTTTGGACGTCATCGATCCTCCTAATGTTTCGGTACTTCTTTACGCGTTAGGCATTTACCCGTTATGGGTTCGGTTTGAATCGCGCCGATGTACGTACAGCACGCGCCCTTGCCGATCATTTTTTCGTCGGCGTAAAAGCAGCCCGGGCAGCCGCGCCATTCGTGGTAGCCTTGCCAATCTTGTTCGTCGGGCATTTCATTCCCCCTTTTCTTTGGCCGCGGGCGTTGGCGCTACGACCTTCGTTCTCCGGCTCCGCTCCCACGCTTCGAGCTCGGCGCGCGAGGCGTAGACGCCTCCCAACTTATAGACCGGCATCCCCTTCTCAAGCGCCCACCGGCGTACGCACGTCGGTGAGCGGCCCATCGCCGCGGCGATGGCCTTCCAGCCTACCAATCTATCGTTGTCGCTCGAGTCCATATTTATTTGGGCGGGGCGGTTTCGGCGCTCGTGCCGGTAAAGCCCGCTGGTTTTTCAACGTTAAACTCGACGGTGAACGACGTCGCGGCCGCGGCGGCTTCCTCCGGCGCTGCGTAGCCGATGTTGTTGCTCAAGCCGCCATAATCGGGAAGTTCGAAGACCCACCCGTATGCCATTTTCTTAAGCGTTATTGTACTAACCGGGAATTTTTCGTTCGCCATTTCGTTCCCCCTTCGGTTTACACCATCAGCGTTTTCTCGGCCTCTCGTACGTGCTCGAGCGAGAGGCTCTCGCCGGCGAGGTCCGCCATCCGCGCCGCGTTCTTGAGTTGGCGCGTTACGATGCGGAGGCCGCCGAGCTCAGCCCGCTCGAGTAGGTACTTCTTTATCTGTTTCGTCGCGGCCTTGCCGAGCGCCGCGTCGACGACGGCGACGACGTCCTCGGGCGGGACCTCGTCGCTGACGCACCGTCGAAAGCCGACGCGCGAGAAGAGCTGCTCGAGGAGCTCGTCGCGATGGCGCGTAAGGTTGTCGTAGAGGACGGCGGTCCCGCAGAAGACGAGGCCGCAGCCGGTGGCGTCGTGGACCGCCCGCGCCAGCTCGAGCGCGTCGAGGCGGAGGTGCTGCGCCTCGTCGACGACGACGACGGACTCGGTGCCGTAAAGCCGCTCCGTCAGGCGCCGTACGTTCCGCGACGTCGTATCGGACCCTCGGGATTCGGCGGTGGCGTATAACATCTCGCGGGCGATAGCCGACGGCGTGCGGACCGCCGGCGACGCCGTGACGAAGTACGCGTAGCCGTGGCGCTGGCAGTAGTCCTCGATCGCAAGGGTCTTGCCGATGCCGGCGGGCCCGTAGACGACGCCGATCGTACCCTCGAGCTGGGCGAGGGCGAGGACCTCCTGGACCGCGCGGGCGATGGTCGTCTCGACGTACGGGATCACGAGGGCCTGGTTGCGCTGCATCGCGCGGTGGAGGTAGTCGCGGATCTTGGCGGCCACGTTATCGACGTTGCCGCGGTAGTGGCCGTCGCGGTAAGCTAACAAGTTCGACTCGGCAACGCCGATCCCGCGGGCGAGCTTGCGCCACGTTATTCTCGAGCGTATTTTGTATTCGCACAGCTCGCGGACGTACGGCCCAGAGCCCTGCGTTCCCTTGCCCGTTTTGGCGTCGATACGTCGCCCGGAGCCTCGTTGCGCTTTCTTCTTAACCATCGTTTCCCCCGGGTGCCGCGGACCCGCCCAACCGGCGGATCCGGTTATTCACTTCCGTCGTCGTTAACTCGAGCTCCGCTATCTTGCGGGCGAAGTGTTCTTGTAGGCGGGGACATCGCCTCGCCTGGGCGTGGTACAAAACCTTGAGCCTTAGAAGTACGCGCCTGAAGTCGCATAGGTTTGCTAAGTCGGATACGTTGTCGCGAGCGCGGTTCATTTCGCCTCTACACGATGCGGTACTTTAGCTTTTTATCGTCGCGCTTCTTGGCCTCGAAGTCGATGCGGCGGCGGTTGACCTCGGCGAGCGCGTGGCGGAGGCCGCTCTCTTTGGCGTCGGCTTTGGCCTTGGCTGGGGGAGCTTTTTCGTCCGGCAGCTCGACGTCCTCGAGGCCCGTCGCCGCGAGCTCGACGAACGGCGTCTCAGGCTCCACCCGCGCCGCCGGGCGCAGCTTGTCGTTCAGCGTAGGTTCGCCGCCGGCGAGCTCGGCCGCCGCGGCGCGGGCCTCGCGGAGCGCGCGCTTCTTCTTCTTCTTGAGAGCCTGGATGCGCTTGTGCTCGTCGACGCTGCCGAGGAACGGCGACCTGCCGCGGCGGCCGGCGACGCATACGAAGCGGCCCTCGAGGTCATGGACGACGACGCGGCTGAGGTCGTCGGGCTCGTAGCGGATCAGGACCTTCCGGTCGTGGTGCTTCGCCAAGTCCTCGTGCCAATAGTGCTCGTCCTGGAACGTAACGCCGAAGCGGCCGACCTTACGCGGTTCCTCCGCGGTCATCATGATGAGCCGCAGCGCCGTCTCCTCGACCTTGCGGACGACGTTGTCGGCGAAGTGGGCGTTCCAGGCGTCGAGGGGCGCGCGGCCGTCGAGGCCGCCATGCTCCCACGTGGCGTTGTACGTCTCGAGCCAGCCACCGACCTCGCTCTCCATCGCGCCGAGGTAGAGGAGCTCGTCGGCGGCCTTGATCTCGGCCTTCAATTTTTCGGGCCGAGTCGCGACGTCGCGGCCGCGGTAGCCCGGGAACGCGACCTCGAAGTCGCCCTTGAACGTGCCGAAGAACCTCTCGATCGGCTTCGCCTTGGGGTTGCCGGGGATAGCGAAGTGGGGCTCTATTTTGAGGAACGAGAAGGCGCCCCGCACTTCGGACTCCTTGAGCTTGAACCGGAACCGTTTGGGGGCGCCGCCGGTAAACTGCTTCGACGCGAAGTCCCGGCCGTTGTCTATTAATAGGTGTTTGGGGACGCCGAAGCGGCGCAGGGCGCGGAGGAGCGCGACGTTGATGCCGGAGGAAGAGGGCGTCTCGGCCAAAGCCCAGCCGACGATCGCGCGGGAGCTCAGGTCTTCGATGGCGGTAAGCCAGGGGAATATCGGGCGGAGGTTGCCGTTGCGGTCCTTCACCAGGACGGCGACGTCGAGCTGGCAGTGGTCCGCGCACCAGATGTCGTTGGGCGCGATCGAGCCGTAGTCGCGGAGAACGGACGGCAGGAATTTATTCTCCCAGGCGCGCTGGCCTTCGCGGTGGAAGGTGCGCTCCTCCGCGGGGATCGAGACGAGGTAGCGGCGGACGGCGCCGTAGCTCGGGACGCGCCAGCCGCGCTCGCGGCACTTCTCGGCGAGGCGCTGGCAACACCACTTTGCGCTCGGGCGGTTCTGGTCGAGGTACAACAGGTCGAGGAAGGCCTTCATCTCGGGCGTCAACGAGCTCATGCCGAGGTGCTCGCGGCTCTCCCAATCCGGCGCGAGCGCCAAAAGACCGTCCGCTTCGAACGCCCGGCGCCAGCGGTAGATCGAGCGGACGCTGAGGCGCTTCTCGCCCTCGTGGTCCGCGCGGTATTTCTCGACGAATCGCTTGAGCCCTTCGCACCGACGTTTGGCTCGAGCCGAGGAGGCCTCGGCCGACTCGAGGATGCGGGCGCGGCGCAGAGCCTCGCGCCGGAGCGCGGTCGGTAGCGCGAGCCACGTTTTAACCGCAGCGTCGGCGACGTCCGGCCGGTCGCCGTTGTCGGAGGGAACGAGGTCGAGGCGTTGGCGCTCGAGGTAGCGCGCCTGGACGTGGAGTGGAAGGCGGCGCAGCGGATATAGTTTTTTTGCGCCGCCGCGGCTCCGGTCCTCGAGCGAGGGCCATCCCTCGCGGGCGGCAGTGCGACGCACGGAACGCGGGTCGACGGCCAGGAGGTCGGCGACCTCGGCCGCGGCCAAGTACGTCCCGGGAGGCAACTCGTCGACGACGAAGGGCTCGCGCTCGAGCGAGGCGACGTCGAGCTCGCCGGTTAGGGTTGTCCCGTCGTTTCGAGCCGTCGTCAACAGGTGGGCGTTTACGACGTCGCGGACGGCGTCGTCGTCGACGACGACGAAGGCGCCGTTGCGCTCGAGCTTGGCGACGAGCGCGTCGTCCAGGGCGTCCTCCGGTATTACCGTAACGAGGCCGCCGCGGCCCCTTCCGGGGACCTTGGCGGCGGCCAGCTTTTCTTCCGCGACGCGTTTGACGACGGCCCGGGGCGTTATCCCTTCGGCCCGGGCGACGTCCGCGGTGGACGCTACGCGCATCGCCGTCCCCCTTTACCGCTCGAGCCGTCGCCGTTCCACAGCTCGTCGTACGGGATTTTCAGGAACTTGGCGATGCGGCGTTTGATGACTTTCGCCCGGCGGCCGCGGGCGCCGCGTCGGCCCTTGACGACGTCGTAGACGTACGACTCGGCGCATTTAATTTTTTGGGCGAGGCCGCGGACGCCACGCTTTACGTCGCGGTCGAGGAGGGCTTTGCGGATAATCACTTCTATGGGGGTCATATTTTATTATTGACACCGCCGAGATGTTAGGCTATCTTATATCGCCTAACGGTTACACACCATTATAACCTACTGGTCATAAGATGTCAAGCTAAAAATAACCTCTTGGGCATCTTAAACGAAAATATTTTATGGGCATTTCGCGGCAATTATATAAACTATTGAAGTCCCGGGATATGAGGCCGGCCGACTTGGCTCGGGCGGCAAATTTACCACCGGCTACAATTAACAAATATCTTAAGCGTAATAGTACCCCCGGTCTTGATACGGCTGCACTATTAGCCCGGGCCCTCGACGTTCCGATCGAGACGCTACTTTCCGGCAATTTTGACGAGACGCTTTTGAGGGCTGAGACGGTTCCGGTGCTCGGGCAGATCCCGGCGGGGCCGCTGGCGGAGGCGCTTGAGAACCGCGAGGGCGAAGTGGCGGTGCCGGAGGCGCTGTTGCCGGCGGCGCGAGGGCCGTACTTCGCGCTGCGCGTCGACGGCGAGAGCATGATATGCGCCGGCGTCATCCCCGGGTCCGTCGCGGTATTCCGCCACCAGCCGACGGTAAAGAACGGCCAGATCGCCGCGGTGATCTGGGAGGGCGAGGCTACGCTGAAGCGGTTCTACCGGTACCCGGAGATCATCATCCTGCAGCCGGCGAACCCGGCGTACGTACCGACGTTGATCCCGCGGTCGCAGGCGCGGGGTCTAAAGATAGTCGGGCGCCTGCTGCTTGTAATTACGGACGTTTCGGGAACGGCGCGTTAAACTAGAAATCATTAATAAACCGCTCAGGCGGCCCTTCGGGGCCGCTTTTTTTATTAAAAAAACTGTGCCACGTTCGCCACCTGTGCCACATGCTCGGGCGAGTTGTGGTATATGGTTTAACGTAGCGTAAAGGGTTGCTCCAAGTAAAAGACGTGAAAGACAAAAAAGACAAGAAGACGGAGGGCGCGACGCCGGGGCGCGAGGACTTTTTAATCGAGTCCACTTTCGCGGACGCGACGCTCGTCGAGGGCGAAGAGAACGCCTTCGACGTCACGCTGATCGAGCCGGGCTGGTCCAAGAACGGGCGGCACTACTCGCGCGAGGTGCTGGGCGAAGCCGTCGAGGGAGGCGTCTTCGAGGGGCAGCGCGCGTACGTCGACCATCCGCCGCAGGCGATGCAAGGAGAGCCGCGGTCGGTCCGGGACCTCGCCGGCGAGTATACGAACGTGACGCTCGGCGAGAGCGGCGCGCCGCGGGCGCGACTCAAACTTTTCGCGCCGACGAGCGATTGGCTCGCGCCGCTCATCAAGGAAGCCGGGCACCTTATCGGCGTCTCGATACGGGCGCGCGGCGAGTTCGGCCCGGGCGAGGCGGAGGGTCGGCGCGGGACCGTCGTCGATAAGATAGACGAAGTGGTCTCGGTGGACGTCGTCGCCGAGCCGGCGGCCGGCGGGACTTTCGACGCGATGGTGGAGGCGCTGTCCGAGGGGAAGCTGGCCGACAAGATTGCCGCCGAGAAACGCAAAGAGGAATATTGGAATTTGTCGCACGCGCTGCGCGAGATCTTCGACGACGTCCTGGACGTCAAGGTACCGGCGGCGGACCTCGATAGCGCGCTCGACGACTTCAGCGCGAAGTTAAAATCGTTGGCGGGAGGCGCGGTCGCGCCGAGCGCAGCGGAGGCAATTATGGACACGAAGTTAGTAGAGGAGAACCGAACGCTCCGCGAGAAGAACGAGGCTTACCAAAAAGCCGAAGCGGACGCCGCGGCGGCGAAGGTCGTCGACGAGGCGCTGGCCGAGGAGAAGGAGCTGCCCGAGATGTCCAAGGGCCGGCTTCGCGAGGCCCTCGAGGGCGTCGACGACAAGGCCAAGATCGCGGAGGCTATCGCGGAAGAGAAGAAGTACCTCGTCGAGGCCCGCAAGGACGCGGACCCGGGCGCGGGCGACGTGAAGGGCGCCGGCGCGCAGGAGGCGGACCAACGTAAGGAGACGATCAAGCGTCTCCAGGGCACTATGGACGAGGCCTTCGGTTTAGAGCCGGAAGGCGAAGAGGGCGAGAAGCCCGCCGATGCCGAGGCTGGGGCTCAAGCCAAAGGCAAGGGAGGCAGCGACTGTGGCGACTAATTTCGTACAGAAAGGCGACGTCGTAACCTGCAAGTTCACGTCGGCCAAGACGAGCGGGACGTTCGTCTACATCGGCGAGGATTTCTGCGGCGTCCTCCTGGCGGACACGGTCCAGTACGGCACGAGCGACTACCGCGCCGCGGTCAAGTGCGTCGGCGTCTTCAGCCTCTCGCTCGAGGCGAAAATCGCCGCCGGCGCCGGAAGCGCGATTACGTTCGGCGACAAGATTTACTGGGCCGGGACCAAGCTCAACAAAGCCGACAACGGTCAGTACGCCGGGACGTACGTCGGCCTGGTGGACATCACGTCGGCCGCGACGGCGACGGGCCCGATGCGGCTCAAGGGAGGCTCGTAAGCTATGCGCAAGGCAATATTTTTAATTCTGGTAGCGGCGCTGGCGCTCGCGCCGGCGGCGCTGGCCCGGGTACGCTCGCATTACTGCGGCGCGGGCGACGAGACGCCGGGGCACTATGCCCAGGGCGTCGGCGAGGGTTATTACGCCGGCGTCGTCGAGTTCGACGACGTGGTGTACGCCGACGCGGGTGTCGTAGGCGCGCTGGACGGCGCGGTGGGCGGGAGCACGCCCGCGGACGGCGAGTTTTTGGTATTGACTTGCACGGACTACGTGGGCGGCGCCGGCAAGGTCGGCAGCGCCGAGGTCTCGGCGCAAATCATAGCCAAGGCCGACTCGAGCGCTTTAGACGACCTCGTCGCCAACAGCACGACCAGGACGATGGTCTTCACGGCGACGCGGAGCGTTACTATTACCGCGGCGGAAATGGCGTTTTACGCCGAGGCGGCGAGCACGCTGGGGACCGTCCTGGGCAACCTCAAGGCATGGGACGCGAGCGCCGACGCCGAGCACAACCTCCTGGAGACGGCCGACTTCGACATGGAAGGGATGACGGCCAAGGAGGGCTCGGCGCTCACGCTGCAAACAACCAATCCGGAATACTTAGAGCTCGACGTCGGCGACACGGTCTATTGGGAAAGCGTTTCGAATAACGCCGATATGACCGGCGGGACCGACGGCGCGCTCACGTTCGAGTTCACGGTGGACGAGTAATGACGGGCATCTATCAGCGGATATCGAGCTACTTCGGGCGGACCTTCGTCGGCTTCGTCGTCGTGACCGTCATCCTCGTCGCGTGCCTGGTCAAGTACCAGGAGTTCTTCGTCCACATGACGTACATCTGGCTCGCGACGCTTGGGGTCCTGGCCGGCAAGAGTGGGATCCAGAACGTGACGGCGATCGTGAAGGCGAAAACGGGAGGCAAGCAAACATGAAAGGCTCAATAGTCGAGGCCTGTCGGGACATACTGGAGGCGCGCGGCGTCGACACGAGCGGTATGTACCCGGCGCAGGTCGTCCAAGAGGCGATGTCGACGTCGGACCTGCCGCACCTTCTCGGGACGACGCTCAACCGGAAGATCATCAAATCGTACGAGGAGATCCCGCAGACCTGGCGGGCGTGGGCCGTCGAGGACGACGTGAACGACTTCCGCGAAGTCAAGGGAATTCGGATCACGGAGTTTAGCGACCTCGACAAAATCCCGCAGCTCGGCGAATACAAGACGGACAAGCTGGGCGAGGAGTACGCCACCTGGCGCGTCTTCAAGTGGGGCAAGGACTTCCCGATCTCGTGGGAGTCGCTCGTCAACGACGACCTGCGCGGGATCAGCAAAACGATCAACGGCTGGGGGAAGGCGTGCCGGCGGACGATAAACAAGTTCGTCTACTCCTTCCTCATCGACAACCCCAAGACGTACGACGGCAAGGAGATATTCCACGCGGACCACGGCAACGTCATCACGGACGTCCTGGGCGACACGGGCCTCGAGAACGCGCTCAACAAGATGATGAGCCAGAAGGACGCCAACAGCGAGGCGATCGGCGTCACGCCGAAGTTCCTCGTCGTCCCGACGAAGCTGAAGTGGACCGGGCAGAAGCTCCTGCGGAGCGGGACGCTGGTCAACATCTCGGGCGGCGCGATCCAGACCATTAACGACAACGTCTACGCGCTGGAGAACCTCGAGCTCGTCGTTGAGCCGCTGCTCAACGACGACGACGCTCGGTGGTTCCTGGCCGCGGACCCGAGGACGTGCGAGTCGGTCGAGATCGACTACCTGCGCGGCCATGGCCGCGAGCCGCGGATCCTCAAGAAGAAGGCGACGTTCGAGGGTGACGTGGACGACCTGGACGAGATCGACTCATTGCGGTTCCGGGCGCGGTTCGTCTTCGGCGGCGGCTCCCCGGATCATCGTGGCCTGTTGAGGTCGACGGGCGCCGGCGCGTAACGGCTCGAGCGGTTAAACGGTAAATGTTGCCGCGCGTCGCCTCGAGCGGCGCGCGGCTTTTAACACCCCAAGATAAATGGTAGAAGAAGACAGCCTATCGCGGCCGGCGACGAAGCAGGACGAATACTCCCTGGCGATCCTTACCGAGCTCCGGGAGATAAAAACGCTGTTGGCCGGCGGGAAGGCGGCCGATGCTTCGGCGCCTTCCAAGAAGAAAAGTAAGTCGAGGCGCAAGTAGTGGCGTACGACCCGACAACGGCGATCGGCAAGGTCCGCCTCCTCATCGGCGACCGCGAGGGGGACGAGAGCAAACAGGTCTACAGCGACGCCGAGGTCGACGTTTTTATCGGGATGGCCGACGGCGACGTCTTATTCGCCGCCATCATCAACCTGCGGGCGTGGGCCGCGGACGCGGCCAAGGTCGCGGTTTCGTACAAGCTCGGCGACCGGGCGATGGACAAGAAGTCCATCGCCAAGGAGAAGCGCGAGGCCGCGGACGCGCTCGAGAAGCAACGGCTCGCCGGCCGGGGGTTCGACGCCGCGGTGGCGGACCTGGGCTTCGACGTAAGCTGCACCGGCGAGGACCGAACGGTTTACCAGGACGTGGACGAGGGTGTCGTTTAGCTTAAAAAAATTTGGCTTCGCGAAGACGGCGCGGCGAGCGGCGCGGGCGGCGCTGCTGGGCGTCCAGATGGAGGCGCTGGTCCGCAAGACGGCGGTCCGGCTCGAGGCCGACATAAAGCGGCGCATCATCCAGCTCCACATCTTCGACCGCGGCGCGTACGTCGGCTCGTGGACGATAATGCAAGTCCCGGGCGTGGGATACGCGGTCTTCAGCTCGATAGAGCATGGGCCGTTTCAGGAGTACGGGACGGGCAAGCTGGGCGTGATGACGTACGAGCAGTTCTCGGCGGACGAGGAGTTGGTGACGTTCGACGAGTCGTGGCCGGGGATGATGGCGCGGCCGCACGTGCGGCCGGCGGCGGAGCAACAGAAGAAGGTACTCGAGCGCGCGGGCCGGATGCTGGTCAGGAGGGCGCTGAGGTGACGGAGCTCGACGTAGCAGCCGACGTCGTCGCGATGCACAAGGAGTGGGCGCGGGACGACATAACGCTCGCGAAGCTTAGCGTGGCTACGCGCGACCCGGTATTCGACGACGCCACGATTGACAAGGACGAGACGACGATCAGCGGGATATGGACGCCGCGCAAGCGCGACCTCGTGGCGACGAAGGCGGGAGGCGCGATCGACGAGCACGACGAGCTGCGGGTCCTGCCGGACGTCAACGTCGAGGCGGGCGACCACGTCAAGGTGGACGGCGTCGAGCGGCGCGTCGAGGCGGTCGTCCCGGCGTACCGCTACAGCCAGGTGGTCGAGAAGGTGGCGCGGTGCGTCGCCGTCGAGGAGGCGTCGTGATATACCGCCTCCTAGCGAGCCGGCTCAAGAACCTGCTGGCGTACTACGTCTTCGGCGAGCCGGACGGCGAGGGAAGCGTGACGGCCCACCCGGAGAAGGTGTTCTACGGCCCGTATCCGGTGCCGGAATTATACCAGGCCGAGCTGCCGGCGGCGTGCTTAACGCTGGTCGGCGGCACGAGCGAGGGCGAGCGGCAGCCGCACTCCCGCGAGGACGTACCGGAGACGACGCCGCAGAAGATGACGGTCCGGGAGATGGCGCTCTACGTTGAGGCGCGCTACCAGATCGACGTCGTCGCGAAGAAGTGGACGGACCTTTGGGGCGACGGCACGAACGCGGGGCTTTGCGACAAGCTAATGCGCGTTTGCGCCGAGAATAAGTGGCTGGCGGACGACGCCGGCGAGCAGCTGCTCCGGCTCGAGCTCGTGGGCCAGGCGCAGACGATGGACCGGCTGGAGGACACGAGGCGCTGGCGCCGGGCCATGCTGGAGGTCGTGCTGAGCGGCCACCTGATAACGTCGCGCGAGGAGACGCGGGCGACGGAGGTCCAGGTAGAAGTAGGAACGTAAGTCAGGAGCGCTTTATGACGGACGAAGACAAAAAGAAAAAACCCGCGGCGGCCGAGGGAACGGCGAGGCGCATGACGGAGGAAGAGATTGCCGCAGCGCGCGGCGCGGACGTTCCGAAGAAGGTCCGGGCGCCGCTCGCGGAGCTCGCGGCCAAGCACGGCGTCGACGACGCGGTGCTGGCGGGCGTCACGGTGGCGTACGAGTGGGGCGAGAACGCCGAGCTCGACGACGAGACGTTCCTGGCCGCGGTCAAGGAGTGGCTGGCGCGGCCGCACGG
>JAZGGY010000148.1:0-14675 GCA_036480675.1 bacterium
GAGGCCGATGACGGTCTGGTGCAACAGGACGTGGTTGAGGACCGAGCCCAGGCCGTAGGTGGCCTTGGGGTCGCTCCCGGCGGCTTCGAGGCCTTCCGAAATAGCGATGCCCAGCGAGCCGGGGTGCTTGTTGTCCTTGTCGTAAAGCTCCTTGCCCACCTTGGTGAGCGGGCTGGGGGAGGCGTGGACGTCGGCGCCGTACATCTTCATCAAGCGGCGGCGGTCGTCCTTCCATTCGTGGACCGCGCGCACCCAGAAGACGGTGCACTTCAGGCCGACGAGGGCGCAACCGTACGCCAGCGCCGTCCCCCACTGGCCCGCGCCGGTCTCGGTCGTCATGCGCTCGAAGCCCTGCTCGCGGGCGTAGTAGGCCTGCGCCAGCGCGGTGTTGACCTTGTGGCTGCCGGTGGGGCTGTAGAATTCGGCCTTGTAGTATATCCGGGCCGGCGTCTCCAGCCTCTTCTCCAGCTCGGTGGCCCGAAAGAGCGGCCGCGGCCTCCCCGCCTTCAAGTACAGCTCCTGGATCCCCTCCGGGATATCTATCCAGCGGTCGGGGGAGAACTCCTGCTTGAGGCATTCGCCGATGAGGAGCTTGGGAAGCTGCTCGAGGCGGCTCGGCCCCTCCGGCGGGTCCTGGGGCGGCGGCAGCGGCTCCGGCAGGTCCGGTTGGATGTTGTACCACTGCGTGGGGAGTTCTTCCGCGGTTAAATTGATCATTACGGGCTTCCTGGCCATACTCCGGCTCCTTCTCGAAAAGAACTTTTCGGATTACTACGTATAAAGTACGAGCGCCGTTAGCGTGGATTGTAAATCTAAGACGGGGTGCCGCGGATGTCAAGCAAAAATACAGAAAAAGCCCGGCCGCGGGGCCGGGCTCGTAAATGCTAAGTTTGATTATCGGTAAATCGCCTTTATCTTCCCGATGCTCGCCGGGAGGACCGAGGTCGCGCCCCGGGCGTTGACGTCGATCTGGTAAGCCCAATGTTCGTGGGGGGGTTGGGTTAAGTAACCGTGGTACCAGAGGGCGCCGCCGTACGACGCCGGGTACGCGTCGCCGTAATTTTGGCCGTACCAATACTCTGTAACCGTGCCCCACGATGCGAGGAGAGAACCGTCAACCATATTAAACACGTAATGTAAACGGGTTCGGCCCGTGGCGACGAAAAGGTAACGCCCCCCGGCGTTATTGAAAGACTTGGAAAAGGCCGAACCCCCGGCTCTCATCCCGGCCGGCCACCCGGCCACGGTCCACTGCCCGGCCAGCGCCCCGGCGGGCGTATATAAATTGTAAATGCCGGTTCCGGAATGGACGTGGTAGTACCTGCCGTCCCACATTATGTCGTACGGGTCCCGTCCTCCCGGGCCCTTGGCCCGGAAGGACTGGAGTATTGACGCGTTATCAGTTCTCGCGAAATATATTTTGTCCGACTCGGTACCGGAGAACGCGAAATACGGGGCGCCCAGGTGGCAACCGGTCATGTCGCCCGGCTCGAAAAATGACGCCAGGTATACGTTATTAACCTGGGAACCCGATGGGGTGTACGTACGCAGGTAAGCCGTGCCGATGTAATTCCAGAAAGAATAAACGTACGCCGGGTCTCGGTATATCCCTCTGAAATAACTCGTGGGGTCGACCGTCTTCCCGATATAGAACGAGCTGATAACGGACCCAACCTCCGCGTAAGCGCACGTCGCCAACGCCGCCGCGCAGACTACGGTAATTATCTTTCTCATCGGCCTACACCTCCAACGCTATATGGTTAATGCCTCCGTCAATATAATTTATAACAGTATTTAACGCCTATGTCAAACGTAAAACGGCCGCGCGACGGGTTCCGGCTTCGATTTAACCGGCAACGCCGCCGTGCGGCCGCGTTTAACTTACCGTATATCGCTTTACTGCGGGGCGCTGGCTTCGAGGTAATCCATTATCCGCTTTCGTTCCGCGGGAGACATCGTCACGCCTTTCATACCCATCGTTTTTTCGTGACGTTCGGCGTAAACTTCCATCCTGGCGACGACGTCATCCCATTCCTTGGCGGCGTGGATCTTCCGCGAGGGGAGCGCGTGGCAGGAACCGCATTTATCATCGTACAACGCCGCGGTCGGGTCGGACCTATCCACTTTCTCCGTCTCGAAGCCCACCGCGGCCGAGCACATCGGGCACGGACAATAGCCGGCCCAACCTTGCCCGTGGCCGTGCGACGCGGCGCCGTGCCCCCAACCGTGCCCGTAGCAATGACAAGCTTCCGCCGGGGTCGGGATAAGGTTCACCGCCACGAGCGACGCCCCGAGGAGAACGGCAACGCCGGCCGCAACCGCGGCCGCGACTTTGGTAAAGGAATTCATTACTTACCTCCTGTTAAAACGAGCGTATTACAGCTTAGCGGTACCAAGAGCGTCCGCACCGGCCCCAATAGCGAGGCATATCTTTGCCGTGGGACGTACCGCCGCGCATCCACGCCGCGCCCATTGCGGCCGGTGTCCCGTGGCCGCCCGCGCCCCAACAACCGTGCCCATAACCGTAAGACCCCATAAGGGTCGGGCCCAAGAACCACCCGGCGAAAAACAGCGTCACGCCGGCGAGGACGACGGCGACGATAACGACGCCGAGAATTGGGTTCTTCATCTCGTTCCCCCTTAGCGTAAAGTTACCGTTCGTTATTTTATTCCCGCCGGGTTCGGTTTAATAAAACCTAAGAACCGGCGATACGAGTAAGACTATTATGCCGAAGGCCAAACATATCTTACATAGCTTTTTACGCCGGGCCCGCAAGGCGAAAAACGACGTCGCCTCGGCCTCGGGCGGCGCGGCGCCGGGCGTGAAGGTCGCGAACAAAACTCTGATCTTCGGGTTGATCGCGAACGTAATGTAAAACGCGATCGCGACGATGCCGAATACGAAGACGTGTTTGAGGAGGAACGCGGCGAAAGCGACGCCGCCGAACGCGGCGAATTCGCCGTGGAACGCGTAATGGACCAGCGGGAAGGCGAAGCCGGTGGCGTAGAGGGCGATGATGAACGCCCAACAAAACGGCTCGTTCCCCTGGATCGTATCCTCCACCACCTTATCGAGCTCGTAATTGACACGCGGGCCTTGTTTGCCGCGTTGGTTGACGAGCCGGAGGTTGTAATACGGCGCGCCGATGCAACCGACGAGCGCGATATTGTGGACCGCGAGTAGGATTACGTAAATGACGTTTTCCATCGCTATCCCTCCTTGACAAGCGTTTCGATCTTCTCGGTTAGTTCTTCGCGCGAAAGCCCCGGGTAGTGGCCCAGGCCTCTAATAACCCCCTCCCGGTCGATGAAGTAAATATTCGTGAGGGGGCAAGAGTCAGGAACGTACTCGTAACCGTATAGGCGAGTTACCTCGCCTTCCGGGTCGATGAGGAACGGGAAAGTGAGGCCGAACTCCTCGACCGCCTCCCGGACCGGCGCGGCCTCGGCGCCCAATTGACTCACCGCCACGATCTCTACCTTCCCCTCGTACGCGAGGTAGATATCCTGAAGCGCGGGCATTTTTTCCCGACACCCGCCACAGAGATTCGTGAGCCACAACACGACGCCCCGCGAGCTCGCGACGGCGTCCGCGAATCTAACTGAGCGGCCGTCTACCGTCGCGAGGGTGAAATCGGGCGCACTTTCGCCCACGCCGAGGGGCTCGGCCGCCGCCGTCGTCCGTTCGGTCGCGACTTCCGCGCCGTCGCGTTCGGCCGCGCCGCAACTTATGGCCCCAAGTACGACCAGCGTAAAAAATGCGGCCGCGATAGTTTTTATCTTACTCCTCTTCACGTTTTTCCTTTCCGCGCGAAGTTACTTATTCACGCCGACCCTCTCGGCAGTCTCAATCGCGTACCTTGAGGACCACCTTACGCTCGAAGTAGTTCGCGACCAGGCCATCGTTCGGGTTCCCCTTGGCGCCCTGGCCCCTGGTCAACATCACTTGTAGGACCAGCTCGGTAGTTCCGGCGCCGTCAAAGGCCTGGACCTTCATCGGGAGCGCCGTAATATATGCGCCCTCGAAACCTTCCAGTTTATCGCCCATCAGACGACAGGCCATAGGCAAGTTTACCCCCCACCCGGGCGCGAATTTCGAAAGGGAATCCGTATCGATACGGGCCGGGTCCACGTAGAGCCACGCGTTTTTCTCGGGGGGCGCTACCTCCCCGTCGTTCATCCACCCGATGACGGTAATAACTGTTCGTCGCGCGCCTCGCTCGGCCTCGAGCAAGAACGTACCGTCCGGTTGCCGCAGCGAGGTCATCGTTCCCTTATCCAAAATATCTATGACGACCTTCTCCTCCCCCAGCCAGGGGCCGTTGTCGGCGTGGCAGGCGAGACATGAGGTGGCCTTGCCGGCTATCCCTACGGCCGGCGGGTACGCCGCGACCGTGCCGGCGAAGACGAAGAAGACGAAGAAAAACGCCGCGGCCGTATTCACGAACGTCGTGTAAGGATTTCGTGTCATCACTCAGTCTTCCTTTATCCTTTTTTTACGTTAAAAGATTTATCGAAAATTACGTCCTATAACGTTAATACCTTATCGGCTTCCACCACCCACCGCGCGAGTTCGCTTAAATTGGCGACGTCTACGCCTTCCGTTAATTCGATTTCCGCCAGGCCCCTGGCGGCGGTGCAGCTCCCTCAAGCCTTAACCCGGCCGCCCCGGGAAATAATGCTTTTGAGCATTCTTTCGACGTTGTAATAACCGTTGGGAGTCTTCTGCCCCGGGAGAGCGCACGTCGTACCGTCGGCCATCAGGAATATCCTCACCTCGGCGCCGGCGTGCTCCTCTTGCAGCATCATCGCGAGGCGGAGGCCGTTCCACGTCCTCTCGCTGCCGTAAGGCGCGTCTTGGATTATTATTAAAATCGTCATAATCGCGTATAAACTCCACCGTACGACCGCGGCCGCGTTAGCTACCGGCGGCCGGAACTCATTTCGTCCGCAATGGTCCGGTGCTTTTCGAGCTGCTCGAGGAGGACTTCCCGCATGAGGTCGCAGGCCTTGACGATCTTCGCGTTGGCGAGCCGGTAAAATACCCCCGCCCCCTCGCGGCGCCGTTCGACGATGCCGCGCTGGCGCATTTGGCTCAGGTGTTGGGAGACGTTGGCTTTCGCCGCCCGCAAGGCCTCCGCGAGTCCGGCCAGCGTCACCTCGCCGTCGCGCAGCTCGTTAATGATCTGAAGTCGGCGCGGGTGGGCCATAATTTTACATACCTCCGCGTGGAGCCTGAATACCTCGTCGTCCAAAGTTATCTCCTCTTATTAACGGGACGTTTATAAATTTAATATTTCGAAATGCAATATATCATAATACATTGTTAAAGTCAACCACTTTTTCACGCTTTCCAAAAAACGTCCCTCCGCCCAGGGGGGAGGAGGGAATGCGGCGCCCGAGAGTGCCGTAATCCGCGTAGCGGTTTTTACGCCGCCGTTATTTTTGCTTTCGACCCTAACGACATAAACACGCTACACGTCCCGCCTCGCGTATAGCGCCCAGGTCGCGACGAAGAAGACGACGACGTAGACCGCGGCCGTGACGACCGTCAACCAGCCGTCTACGTCCCAGCGCTGCTGCTTCAACAGCTCGGCGGCGCGCAGCTGCACCCCCGCTATAGGCGGCGCCGCGGCGAAGTAGACCTCCGCCCCCCACCGCACGTACCACGGGAATTCTAGGCCGGCCTCTTTGTAGCCGCCGGTCATGAAGTCACGCAGCGAGCCGATCGCCGCCGGGAAGCTCGCCAGGTAAATAATTATCCCCAACATGCCGGCGACGACGCGCGGCAGAAACATGCTGAAGAAGGCCACCAGCGCGACGGCAAGCGCGAACGAAAGCGACGCGACGGCCACGGCGAGCCAGAGCGTCCCCGGGAAGACGTGCGCGCGCAAGAGCGACAGCGCCGACGCCAACGCCGCGAGCGCCGCCGCCGCGGCGAGCGCCGTCAGGAAGACGCCGAGGAGTTGGCCCAGCAGGACGTGCGAGCGGCGTACCGGCTTGGACAACAGGAATTGCGCGCTGCCGTCCTCCAACGGCCGCGACGCCGCGCCCATGGCGAGCATCACGGCGAACAATATGCCCCAGCCGACGGCGATATGGTAGGAAGCGGCGCGCGCGATGGAGAGCTGCTCCTCGGCGCCGTAGACGCGGCCGCCGCTTTGGAGTTGGGCGCCGAAGAGACACCCGGCCACTATGAGGAACAATATGCCGACGACGCCGAAGGCGACGAGCGTGCGCGACGCGAACGCGCGTTTGAAGTACTCCCACGCTACGAGCCAGACCGTCACTCCGCCTCCTCCTCCCCGGGCTTTTTGACCACGGAAACGAACAGGTCCTCCAGGCTCTGGCGCCGCGTCGTCAACGCCGTAACGACGCAGGCCGCCGCGGCCGCGGCCTTCGAGACGTCGGACGCCTCCTTGCCGGGCAAGAGCGTCAGGACGAAGCGATTGCCGGCAACGTCGACCGCGCTCGCGATCTTATCGAACGCCTCGCGCGCCGCCGCGGCTGACCCCTCCAGCTCGACCTCCACGACGTTGGTGGGCTGGAGAAGCTCGGCCAGGTCGCCCTCGGCCACCAGCCGGCCCTCTTCTATTATGGCGACGCGCGAACACTGCGCCTCTATCTCGGCCAGGATGTGGGAGCTCACGACCACGGCCTTGCCGCGCGCGGCGTAGTCGCGCACCAGCTCCTTGACGAGGTGGTGGCCCAGCGGGTCGAGGCCGGCGGTGGGCTCGTCCAGGAAGAGGAGGTCCGGCTCGTTGACCAGCGCCTGCGCCAGGCCCACGCGCTGCAGCATTCCCTTGGAGAAGCCGCCCATCCGGCGGTCGGCGGCGTCTTCCAGCTCGACCTGTGCGATTAGCTCGTCGGCCCGCGGCGCCGCGTCCGCTCGAGACAGGCCGAAGAGCCGCGCCGCGAAGCGGAGGTACCGCCGCGGCGTGAGGTGGGGATAGCGAACCGGGAATTCGGGGAGGTAACCTATGCGGCGCCGGAGCTCCGGCTCGCGCCAGTCGTCGCCGAAGAGGCGGACCTCGCCTCCGGTGGGCTTCACGAGGTCGAGCGCGACCTTGATGGTCGTCGTCTTGCCGGCGCCGTTGCGGCCCAGGAAGCCGAAGACCTCGCCCGCGGCGACGGCGAACGACAAGTCGTCGACGGCCGTGACGCCGGCGAACCGTTTGGTTAGATTCAATACTTCGAAGGCCGTTTCCATCTCGAATAAAAAATCGGCGGCATTATACGACTAATCGCCGCGTAAGTAAACAATTCTCTAATCGCCTTGACGCCGGTCGGCATTTCCGTTATCATTAACCGTCCCGGAGGGCTCGCCTAACGGTATGGCAGCGGATTTGAAATCCGCCGGCCTAACGGCCTTGGGGGTTCGATTCCCTCGCCCTCCGCATCGCGCCGTCCCTTACGGGCGGCGCATTATTATTACATAATGCGAACGGGCGACGCCGAGCGAGGCCAGCGTCTGCGCGAACCAGAGCCACTTGTTGACGATGAAGTGTACCCACCGGAAGCGCAGGCCGAACTTATACGCCGCGAGGCGCCACCCGCCGAAAAGCTCCCTGACTTCGCCCAGCTCGAGCCCTCGCGGTAGGCCCTCTTTCGCCTTTTCGATAAAGTCGTACCAGACGAAGACGCCGCCGTCGGCCAGGACGCGCTCGACTTCCGCGGCCGCGCGCTCCCGCGCCTCCCCCGGCGGCAGCGACGAGAACAACAGCGATTGGAAGACGACGTCGAAGGCGCCGGCGCGGAACGGCAGCGCCGCGGCGTCGCCGCAGACGAAGCGCACCGCCGCCGCGGTCTTGTCGCGGCCGTCGCGCAAGGCCCCCTCGTCCCGGTCGAGGCCGAGGCACCGTTCCGGTGAAGCGCCCAACTCGAGAAGCTGCCGGAGCAGGTTGCCGCGCTCGCAACCGTCCTCCAGCAGCCGCTTGCCCTCCAGCGCCACGCCCCCCCGCCGCAGCGCGCGCGCCAGCGCCCGCTCGAGCTGGTGCCGGTAAAAGAGCGCCAGCGGCTTGAAGGGCGTCCAGTAGCCACGCGCGTCTATATATTCCTTCTCGGCCTTCGACAACATACGTCAACACAGGCGCGGCGGCCTATCGCGCGTCCGCCACCCTATACCTATAACCTCAGGCCGGCCCGGCGTCAACCTAAATGATGGCCGTACTCGCGGCGGCCTTGACCCCCGGCGCCGCGCGTGTTAATATCCCCAAATGTCGCACGGCCCTCCCGAACCGCTCTCCCTCCCAAGCGGCCTCGCCGCGCTCAAGCTGGTAGACCTCGCCGCTATCGCCGAACGCGTGGGCGTCCAGGAAGAGCTGACCTCCAAGGCACGCCTCCTCGCGAGCATCCCCGAGCGCCTCGCCGACCGCAAAGCCGTCCGGCGCTCGGTCCGCGGGCTCGAGGGCGACGCGGCCAAGGCCCTCCTCGTCGCCGCGGCCTGCGAAAAATTCCTGGCCGTCTTCGGCCCCTCTACCCTCTTCCGCTTCGGGACCACGGCGCCGCCGCGCGACGTCGTCGCCCGCGGCCTGCTGCTGCCCGACCCATCCATCGGTTTGTACCGGCCGGCCGCAGAAATACTGCCGCACGTTCACTACGAAGCGGCTAAAATATTCGCCGCGCCGGGCGCCAAGCCGCCGCCGTCGGCCGTGACCCTCGAGCCCCCCTCCGCGTTCCGGGACGCGGTCGCGACGTGGTGCTACGTAATCAAAAATCCCATAACGCTCACGCAGAGCGGCGCCACGCCCAAGCGAGCGCTGGCCAAACTGGCGCCGCTGCTGGAAGTGGCCGAGGAGGAGGCGCCGCTGGCGGCCGTGCTCGCGGGTTTCGGCTACAGCCGGCTGGAGCTGTTGACGGAAGAGCTCGAGCGCCGGGGCGCGCTGGCGCGCGACGACAGCGAGCTCCGCGCAGCCGGCTGGCTGTCGGGTGACCTCGACGGCGCGGCGGCCGCCTTCAACGCCGAGCTCGCCCGGGCGGTAGTGGAAGCGGACGGAACGGCCGGCGCGCTTCTCGCGGCGTATTCGTGTTCGCTGTCGCCGCCGGGCCGGTGGCTAACGGTCCCGGCCGTCGTCGAAAACATTTCGAATATCGCCGAAGACGCCGACGAAGCTTCGACGCGCAAAGCCCTCTTCGCGTTGTTCGTGAGCGGCGTCGTCGCGGCCGGCGCGGCCGACGACGGCTCGCTCCTCTTCGCCCGCGCGAAGGAACTGGACGAGCTGAGACGGCCGCCGGCGAAAGCCGCCGAACCCCAATTTTTGCTGGGCGGAAACTTCGAACTCAAAGTCCCCTACGATCTGCCGACCGAGACCAGGTTGAAACTCGAGGCCTTCGCCGAGCAGACGGGGGGCGGCCGCTTTCTCTCGTACCTTATCTCCAAATCGACCTTCTACCGGGCGCTGGACGCCGGCGTCGGCGTCGACGCCGTGCTGTCTTTTATAGAAAGCCACGTCTCGAAACCGGTACCGCAAAACGTCGCTTTCTCGCTCCGCGGCTGGGCCGAACAATACGGTAAGATATCGTTCTTCGACCGCCTCGTCGTCGCCGCGGAGACGCCCGAAACGGCGGACGAAATCGCCAATCTGCCCACGGTCGCGCCGTTGGTCAAGGGGCGGCGCGAACTGCACGGCGTCGAGATCGCGCGCAAAGACTACGGCGCCGTCCGCGACGCGCTGACCTCGGCCGGGTACCTGCCGCGGTCGCTTAGAGGCGAAGCCGAGGCCGAGGTCTCGCCGCGGGCGCTGTTCGACGCCGGCTCGCGCCGAGGAGGTAAGGGCGGGGCGCCGGAGCCGGAGAGCGAGAACACGGCCGCCGTCGTCGAGTTCGCCGTCGCGCACGGCAGGCCGCTGAAGATTTGGCTCGAGGGCGAGGACGAACCGCTCGAAGTCGAACCGCGCAAGACAACGGTATACCGCGGCCGCGCGTACCTCCACGTCACCGGCGACGGCGGCCGCGCGCGCATACCGCTCGACGACATCGCCCGGGCGACGTTTAAATAGATGACGGCCCGAAAGAAAACGCCGCCCTCGCTTAGTTGGCGCGCCTGGCCGCTGGTGGAATGTCCGGCGCGCTCGGCGCTGGCGGCGGTTACGATCGCCGGCACCGCCGCGGCCATATACTTTATTTGGGAAAGCGCGCTCTTTGCGGTCCTGGGCGCCGTCGTGTTGACGTTGTCGCTACACGGCCACCTCCTGCCGCGGCGCTACCGCCTCGACGACGACGGCGCCTCGGTCTCGGCGATGGGGATTAAAAAGCGCCGACCTTGGGACTACTTCCACTCGTATTACGCCGACCGGCTGGGCGTCATGCTCTCGACGTTCACGTACGCGTCGCGGCTCGATTCCTTCCGGGGCGTGAACCTGCGCTTCGCCCGCGGCAACCGCGACGACGTCGTGGCGTTCGTCGCCGCCAGGTTGCCGGCCGCGGAGAAGAGACGCCGCCGGGGCTCGAGCGGTTAATATCGGAGGACCCGTTGGCACGAAAATCCAAATGGCGAAGCGCGCTGACGTACGGAGCGTCGTTCGTCTTTCCCCTCTTCGGCATCGCGTACGGCGCGCTCGAGATGTGCAAAGGGGAGGACGCCGACCGGCGCCGCGGCAAAATCTGCATCGTACTGGGGGTCGCGGCGCTGGTCCTGGTGTGCGTGGGCGGCGCGGTGTGGATGGCACTGGGGCTTAAGGCCGGCTTCGGCTTCCTTTTGCCGGAATAACAAACGAAAGGACGAGCGGTGGCAACCACGAATAAGCCCGTCGAAGCGGAGGCGGCGGCGGAAGTGCCGCCCGAGCCGCGATGGCTGTTTTACGGCGTGTCTTTCGTCGTACCGATAGCGGGCATCGTCCTGGGGGCGCTTTACCTGAGCAAACCGGACGCGCCCAACAAGGAGTTCGGCAAGTACTGCCTCGTCGCGGCGCTGGTAAACTTTGCGATCGGCTTTTCAATATTCTGCTGCATAATAATATTTTACGTCTCGTTCTTCCTCGGCTATATCGCCTTCATCATCGGCCTCATCGGCGTCGCCGCCGGCAGCGGCTTATAACCGTAGCGCTCGTCATAGCTCCCCCCTATTTAAATTACGCCGACGAAAAAAGCGGCCCCGCGGGGCCGCTTCTCATTACAATGGATACTCCTACAACTTCGGGTCCACGCGCCAGATATCCTTACAGTCGCCCCGGCCGTTACGGACAACGAAATAAACCATACCGTCGGGGCCGAAGACGCCGTCGTAATCCCACCAGCTCGGGTCGGCGGTAGAGGTAATCTGTTTAAACCGGCGCGTCTCCACGTCCAATACCCATAGCTCCCAATAACCGGGGCCCCATGTTTCGGTAACCGCAGCGAATAAAACGTAACGGCCCTTTCGAGACCAGTCGCATAATATTTTACACAATCCGCTATCGCCGTCGTTACCACGCCAAATAACGTCGTATTTATTACCCCCGGGGTCAACCAAAGTCAAAGGCGTGGTCCAATCGCTGGTCCAATGGAAGATCGCATCGGTTTTATAAAACGCAATCATATCCCGTTGGGGGTTCCACAGGGGGTATTCCTCGTTGCCCCATTTATCTCTTGTAATACGTGTTACTTCCCCTGTTCCCACGTCTAAGATATTAATACAACGCCGATAGTCCGGAGGTTTAATGGCGGACCATACGATATTCTCGCCGTCCGGCGACCAACTCGCGTCGTAATCGTTAGTTTTAAAGCTGCCCTGTATGACCCTTTTCCTCCCGGTCCCGTCCGGCTTTATTATCGAATAAGAATAATCGCTCTCGTGGAATAGTATGTAATCTCCCTTGGGAGACCAAAGTACGCGCGAGCCGGAACCCTCCAATAAAACGCGGTCTTCTTTAGAAACGGTATCGTATATGTTTATCCGAAAATCGCTATTCCCCGCCGAGTCAACGTAAACGAAGCGCCGGGCGTCGGGCGCCCAAGATAACCACTTTACGTCGCGCCCCTGCTTGGAGAAAAATAACTCCCGGCCGTCGTCGAAGGAACGCCGCGGCGGGAGAAATACCGTTGCGCCGCCGTCGCCGTCGTCGCAGCTTAATAACGCGCCAACGGCGATAACCGCGGCTAACGAAACACACGCTGGCCTTAACATAAATACCTCGCCGGAGGAAACGGGGCCGGCATTACGCCCGCCCCATTTTACCTCGGATAACGTTACTTAGCAACTACAACCTTGCCCGCAAGGGCCGCCTTTGTATATATAACGCTTGCTTTACTCGAACGCCAGGTAGCCGAAGCGCCGGGGGTCGAAGCCGATGGGGTATTGCCAGTCCGCGGAGCTGCCCTTGGCCTGCTCCTTGCGGCGGAAGTTCGCCCGCCACTCTTCGCCGGCGACGACGCCGTCCACGCCCAGCGTCGCGACGGGAATCGCGGCCTCGAACGTCCAGTAGCCGGAGCCTCGAGCCGTGGCCACCTCGCACTCCGCGTTCCACGCCTCCGCGCCCTCGGTGTCCAGCTCCATCGGTTCCTCGAACGTGTACGCGACGTCGTATATCACGCCGTCGGCGTTGGCGTAGATCTGGTAGAAGACGTTCTCTTGCAGGTCGGGCAGGAAAAAGAAGCCGACGCAGTCGTCGGCGTGGACGAAGTCGTCGCGCTCGGCGCCGGTGACGACCAGCGCCTCCATGTCCTCCTGCTCGCACCGCGCGGCGACGTAGAGGTACTCGTCGTCGTAGCCGAAGTAGAACGTCGTCGGGCTTATGGTGCTGGGACCGCCGTCGGGGGCGCAGAAGTAGTCCGCCGTCGCGGCCTCGAGCCAGCACGCGTCGCCCAGGTCGCCGTCTACCGTCGGCGCCGACGCAACGGCCTTGACCGGTTGCACCCGGCACGCCGGCAGGCCGGTTGTAAATTCATGTACCAGCTCGCCGCGGTAGGGATAGGCCACCGTCACCTCGGGCAGCGGGTAGAGCTCGCCCGCCAGCGTCGCCGCGAACTCGAGCTCGGCGGAATCGCCGGGCGCGAGCGTCACCTCACGGCTCGCCGGCTCGAGCGTCCAGTTGTCGGCGACCTCCCACGTCGCGGCCGTCGTGAACTCTTCGCCGGTCGCGTTCTCGATGAACACCGTACACGAGGCTTCGGCCTGGTCCGCCGCGAAGGCGAACGCCGGGACCCGCACCAACTCGGCCTCGATCTTCTCCACCGTCTTCACGTCGGCGACGAGGACCGCGTCGGCCGGCCGCGCCGAGCCCTTCTTCACGACGGTCCACGCGAGCTCGTCGTCGCGCACCGTGCACCACACGTACTGGTAGTAGACGCCGAGGTATTCGGCCTCTTCGTCTATCCCGCCGCCGCTCGTGCCTACGATGGTATAGGGGATGCCGTCGTATTCGGCGCTGGCGTAGAGGTGGTAGTGGCCGTTGAAGACGGCGTCCACGCCGTTCTCTTTGAATATCTCGTGCAGCGGGTCCGGCTCGCCGTCGGCGAGCGTATCGTACCAGAAGGGTATGTGGTAGATGACTATAGTCATGCGGTCCTTCTTGTGCTTGGCCAGGTCCTTCTCCAGCCACTCGCGGTAGCCGCTCTCCTCGAGCCACTCCTCGCTCGACTCCCACCGGCCGGTGTCGAGTATCACGAAGTGCACGTCCTCATAGTCGAAGGAGTAGCAGGGGTCGACGTACGTGCGCTTCTTCCACTCGTCCAGCATCACGTCGTTGTATATGTCGTGGTTGCCCGGGCAGACGTAGAGCGGCGCCTCGACCTTATCCGCAATATCCCAGTATTCGTCCCATTGCGCGTTGAGCGTCGGCACGTCCTCGGTGTAACCCTCGATCTGGTCGCCGACGGTTACGACGACGTCGGGCCGCAGCAGGTTCACCTCGTCGACGATCTCGCCGTATACGCCGGCGACGTGGCCGCCGGTCCTGTCGCCCAAGATTACGAAATCGAAATCCTCGCCCGCGCCGTAGGCCCCGGCCGCGACGACGAATACCAACGATATGGCTAACATGAAACGCTTCATTCGACCTCACCCTCTCGGCGTTAATGTAACCTTCGTATTGTTTACAGCGTATTACTTTACGCGTACGCCCTCGAGCTCGAGCAATTTGCGCTTGAGCGCCAGGCCGCCGCCGTAACCGCCAAGCCCCGCCGCGGAGACGACGCGGTGGCAGGGGATTATTAGCGGGATGGGGTTGGCGCCGCAGGCCGCGCCCACCGCCCGGGCCGCGTTCGGCGAGCCGACCCGTTCGGCTACCTCGCGGTACGTCGCCGTCGAGCCGTACGGAATCGCGCTTACGGCCTCTAAAACCTTGAACTGGAAGGGCGTCGCGCGGATGTGGAACGGCACGGCGAACTCGCGCCGCTCGCCCGCCAAGTACTCGCCGATCTCGGCGCGAGCTTGCTCCAACTCGGCCGTGGTCCGCTCGACTAGCAAGACCGCCGGGTATTTCTTTTGGATATAGGAGAAGAACCGGCGGCCGTCCTCGCCGGGCAGGTCTACCGCCGTTACGCCGCCGGCGCTCGCCGCGGCGCGAAAAACGCCCCACGAGGTCGGATATTCGGCGAAATATAAGCTGAAAACGGTGGAATCCACGTCGGCCTCCTCTGCATCAATGGCGCCTTTTATAACATAAGGGCCGCGCCATAAAAAGCGAAAACACATATTTCCCCGATTCTCCTTGACCAACGGGGGTATTTTTGCTAAAATAAACTAGTTGGTCAATAAT
>JAZGGY010000149.1:0-3974 GCA_036480675.1 bacterium
GGCGGCGAGGACCGCGCGGTCGTCAATTGGCTCGTCGGCGACGTAACGCGGGAGCTTAAAGAGCGGGGCAAAGACCTGGGCGAAACTAAGCTGACGCCGGCGGGGCTCGCGGCCTTGTTGCAGTTGCTCGACGCCGGCGACGTCAACGTCCCCGCGGCGCGCGAGGTCTTGGCGGAATTGATGACCTCGGGCGGCGAACCGGCGAACATATTGGACGCCAAAGGGCTCCGTCAAATTTCCGACGCTGGCGTTATCGAAAAGTTCGTCCGCGAAGCGGCCGCTGCGAACCCGAAGGCGGTCGCGGATATTAAGGGCGGAAAGGAGAAAGCGCGGCGGGCGCTTGTAGGGTACGTAATGAAGAATACGAGCGGCCGCGCCAATCCGATGATGGTAAACGAACTGATCTCGAAAGTACTGGCGGAGGCGTAACTCGCTAGCCGGTCTCCTTCTTCATCTTCATTATGAGCCAAAGCTTTTCTTTGGTATGAACCAAGACGTACGAACCCTTCAGTTTCTTTCCGTGTAAGTTGATTACTAGTTTGTAATCCTTCCGGTCCACGAGGTCGTACAGGCCCCGGTCCCATATTGACACGGTTCCGGCGCCGTATAGCCCTTCCTCGATTTCCCCTTCGAAATTTATATAGTTGACGTCGTGATCTTCGACCTGGACGGCGAGGCGTCTTTCGCTCGGTTTGGTCGATATGCCCTTCGGCACCGCCCAGGATTTCAGGACGCCGTCCATCTCCAGCCGGAAATCGTAATGGTGGGTGCGGGCGTCGTGCTCCTGTACGACGAACCTGGCTGTCTCACCTTTTTCCGTTTCGGTTACCATTTTCGACAAGGCCTCCGAGAGTCCGCCGGCGGGGGTGTATTATTAGGTGCCGCGGTCGCTCCGGTGACGTTGGCCGGCGCCTCCGCCCCCCACGAAGTAGACGCGGTCGCGATCGCCGACGATGACGATCGCGGCGTCGCCCTCTACCGGGCAAGCGTACTCGCAAATACCGCAGCCCACACATTCGTCCGGGATCACGTAAGGCTTCAACCGGCCCCGGCCTCGCAGCTCTATCGCCTTGGGAGAAGTGGGACACATCTCCTCGCACACGTTGCAGTCTTCGTCCTCGACCCAGGGGAGACAGCGCGTACGGTCGATGATGGCCAGGCCGATAAATTCGATTTTCTTTTCGCTTTCCGTCAACGGCTTTATGGCCTCGGTGGGGCAAACTTGCGTGCACAGCGTGCAGAGGTACTCGCAGTACCCTTTACGCGGAACCAGCCGGGGCGTCCATAGGCCCGTCAACCCCGCTTCGAAATGAACCGGGGCCAGGCCCTGCGTTAGGCATACCCTTATGCACTCGCCGCACCGCAGGCAGCGCGCGAGGAACTCGCTTTCCTCCCGGGCGCCGGGGGGACGTATTAGGAATAAGTCCCTGTGGACGCGGCCGTCGGTTACGAGAACGGCGGGGGCGGCGGCCAGGCTCGCGGCGGCGCCTACGAGGAAATCGCGGCGCTTGAGGGCGGGCGCCCACGTCGTCGGGTTTTCGGGGGACCTCGCGCGGCCGAAGGCGAAGGAAGTCGCGCCCTGCCGGCACGCGGGGAGGCAATCCATGCAGAGGTTGCATTCGGCCTGGGCCGTGCTCTCGCCGCAACCGCTGATGGCCCCCATCCGGCACACATTACGGCATATTTCACATTCGATACATTCGGCGCCGACGACGCGCCGGCCGAACGGCGACGGCCAACCGACGACGCTAAGTAGCGCGCCCGTAGGGCAGACGTAACGGCAGTAGAAGCGGCGTCGTACGAAGCCGAGGAGTATCAAGCCCGTTAAAACCGCGGCGACGGCGACGTGCCCCGGGAAGAGTACGACGTTTTCGGGGACGACGCGTTGCCGTACGGCGATCGCGACTCCTTCCAGACTTGGTGCGTCGTAAAGGAATAACGTGAGCTTGTCGAGGCCGATAGAGGCGTACGGTATTATTGACGTGGCGAGCGTGCGGGGGAATAGCGCGAGCGGGTCGAACCACCCGGCCAGCGGGATGCCGAACGCGGCGAATGCCAGTAGCGCGACGAGCAGGAGGATCCGCCACCGCCGGTGGCTGACCTTTTCTCCCTCGCGCTTCCGCCTGCGGAAGACTTTGTTTATGACGAAGTCGCCGGCGTCCAGCAGCGCGCCCACCGGGCAGACCCAGCCGCAGAAAGCCCGGCCGAGCAGCAGCGTTAGCGCCACTAATATGAGCGCGGGCCAGAACGCGGCGACGACCGCCCGGCTCGCGGCCATAGCCGTGACGGCCAAAAGGGGTGAGAAGCGCGGTATAATGTCGTACGGGAGGTCAGCTTCGAGGGGGTAGTTTGTCGCGAAGATTAGGGCGCACGCCGCGCCGAAGAAAGTAACCTGGCTCAAGCGGCGGAGCCATTTCCAGACGCCCGGGGGCATATTTAGGCCGTGACCCTCGAGACGTTCATGCGCTCAAGGTCCGCGGTGCCGAAGTCGCGCTTTTTCGCTTCTTTGACGACGCCGAGGTCCGTGGGCTCAAGGCCGAAAAGAGTCGTGGCGTAGGCGTCGGCGGCGGTGACGTCCGTAGTCACGATGAGCTTGTCGAGGCGCTTCACGTAACCTAAACCGCCGCCGGAGGGGCCGTTGGCGGTCATAATGCGCGTGGCGTCGATTACGGTGAGCGTTGGCTTCACCACCTGCGCCAGGTCTACGAGCTTTTGGTTTAGCCGTTGGTGCCAAAGGCCGCGGTCCTCGACCAGGATCCCCATGAGATTTTTCATCCCGAGCGTAAGGCCGGAAAGGGAGTGGTCCTTGGCTATCGGTACGTTGACGATGACGTCGGTCTTGAGGACGTCGGCGTAAATTTCGGCCTTCTTGACGGCGACGCCGTGTGGGATATTTAGGGTTTTTCCCAGCGCGGTGTCGACGTACGAGACTTTCGCGCCGGCGTCGCGGGCCGCGTCGGCGATGCCGCTCGAGTCGTAGGTTCGGCGGCAGTTAGCGCACGTGTTGTCGTATACCTTAACTTCGGCCGCGCCGGCGCCCAGGCACAGCTCGACCAGCGCCGCGACGACGAACGGGTTCGTGTCAGCGGCGTACTCGGGGGCGCGGTCCCAGGCGATGTTGGGCTTGACGAGGACGCTGTCGCCGCTTTTTATATATTTCTTAAGGCCGCCCAGTTTGTCGAAAGCGCGCGTCAGCAGCGTGTTGTAGGCCGTGCCCTCGCAGACTATTACGTCGGCTGTTTTGTAGGGAGCATACGGCCACACGGCCTCATCGACCCCCGATGCTTCGCGCCCTAATAGCGTTGCGGCGCCGGCGGCGAGGCCCAGGTCGCGGAAGAATTCGCGTCGGCTGATACCCATCTACTATCCCCTTCTTTGGTTATATTGTTGGTTTAGCAAGTTTCAGCGCGCGGTGATTAAAATCATTCAATAGTATATAATCGTATACCGTACTAAGCCTCTCGTTGTTCCTCGCGGCGGCTCCGGAAGAACTCTTGCAGCAAAGCGGCACACTCGTCGGCGAGGACGCCGCCGCGAACGGCGAGGCGGTGGTTGAACGGCGCCGCCGGTACGTTAACGACGGAGCCGCAGCCGCCGGATTTAGGGTCCGCGGCGCCGAAGACGACGCGGCCCAGACGCGCCAGGACCGCGGCGAACGCGCACATGGGGCAAGGCTCGAGCGTTACGTAGAGCGTGCATCCGCTAAGCCGCCGGTCGCCTACGGCGGTGCTGGCTTCTCGTACGGCTTCGAGTTCGGCGTGCGCTACGGCCTGGCCCGTGGCTTCGATTCGGTTTCGGCCACGCGCTATAACGCGGCCGTCGGATACGATTACGGCCCCCACCGGAACTTCGCCGTCGGCCCCGGCTTTTTCGGCCGCCGCGAGGGCTTCCCTCATAAACCGTTCGTCTTCTTCGTTATGCGGCATAGCGTCGGCGCTTCGTTTGCTTTTGATTATGGCGAAATTATATGATAA
>JAZGGY010000150.1:0-14727 GCA_036480675.1 bacterium
TTTTAGGGCGGACCGTAGCGAACTGGGGGCGCGCTTCCGCCGTCACCCATTCGCTCATCACCCGGCCGCCGCAGCTCACGCGCGTCTGCTTTAAAACGCCGGCGTCGTCTATCTCCAAGCCGACGCAATCCGCGGTAAGGCCCGTTTTTAAGTACGTCGCCGCGGCGCCGGCGAGGTCCCGGCCTTGTGTCGTCGCGCCGGCGAGCAGCACGGCTGGTCCAACTTCTTGCGCTAGTTGAGCGAGGGCTTTAGCGTAGGGGCGCGGCCTGAAATCTTTCAACATGTCGTGGTCGACGACGTAGACCTTGTCCGCGCCCATAGGAAAAAGCTCGGTGGCCGCGTCACCCGCGCCCGGGCCGAATATGGCCGCGGCGAGCTCGCCGCCCAGTTTGTCGGCCAATTCGCGGCCTTTGCCGAGTAGCTCGGCGCCGACCGGCGCAATTGCGCCGTCGCGGCGGCGTTCGATATAGATTAGAATCCCTTTGTATTCGTCGGCCATAACTTCGTCCTCGGCTAGATAATCCCCTGGTCGATAAGTTTCTCCGCTACCGCTTTGGCGGCGTCGGCGGGCTCGCCGGGTACGATCTCGCCGCCCGCGCGCGCCGGAGGTTGGTATAGGCGTTCCATTTTACATAAGGAGCCGGCCGAGCCGACGCTTTCGGCGTCGAGGCCCAGCGCCGCGGCGTTCCAAGTCGGGACGTCGACTTTCTTGGCCTTTCTTATTCCCAGAAGCGACGGGTAGCGCGGCTCGTTGATTTCCTTGACGACGGAAATGGCGGCCGGTATCGGCGCGCGGACCACTTCGCGGCCCGTCTCCAGCAGCCGCTCTACCTTGACGGTCTTGGCGTCGAAGTCGATCTCGTCGATCTTGGCGACGAAGTTGAGCATGGGGAGCTCGAGCAGTGCCGCGACGCGAGGCGCAACTTGGCCGGTGTCGCCGTCGAAGGTCGCTTTGCCGAAGAAGAGGACGTCGTATTCACCGACCTTTTCGACGGCTTTCGCCAGGGCGACCGCCGTCGCCCACGTGTCGCCGCCGTCGAAAGCTTCGTCCAGCAGATGGACCGCGCCGTCGCAGCCCATGGCCAGCGCCGTACGCAGCGCCTCGTCGGCCGACGGGGGCCCCAGCGTTACCGCGGTTACGTTGCCGCCGTACTTTTCCTTTAGGCGGACCGCTTCTTCTATGGCGAACTCGTCGAAGGGGTTTACTACCAGCGGAACGCCGCCGCGTTTTATGGTGCCGGCGTTGAAGTCCACCTGGAGCTCTTGGGTATCGGGGACTTGTTTTATACATACAACGGCGTGCATAGGAGCCTCCTTGAACGCTAAACGCGCCATTATATACGACGCCTTTTGTCAAATCAAGGTAAAACTGTCCACGGAGACGCGCCTGTTGAGCGGGTGCCTTTAATTCCTCTTGCATTACCCGACGGAAACGGTTATTATATTGTTCACGTAACTAAACTATACGCTAAGGAGCGGTACGATGAAGAAGTTAACGATATTGATACTTTGTGTTTCCGCCGCGATCTCGGCATCGGCCTTCACGCGGGTGGTTATGGGGGAGCTCGTAACCTCCGTGTTTTGAGGGACGTGCCCGGCTGCGGAAGCGCAGTTCCATGAAATATACAAGAACAACCCGGGCAGGTTCGCCTTGGTAGAGTACCATCCGACGTGGGGTGACTCGGACCCTTTCTCCAACGCCGACGCTGACGCGCGGTGTTCGTATTATGGGATTAGGGTTACGCCCACGGCCGTCTTCGACGGCGTCGTAACCAGCCAACCGCGTACGACGTGGCCGACCATATTCAACCAGCGCAAGAACGTAGTAAGCCCGCTCGAGATGAAATTGAAGATAACGACTTCGGGCGATAATTTTACGGTCAAGGCGACGATAAAACGGCAGGGGACGATGGCGAGTTCCGGCGTTCGTTTCCACTGCGCCGTGACGGAGCAAAACCTGAGTTACAGCGGCCGCGACTTTCACCACGTGCTACGTAAAATGTACCCCAGCGCCGGCGGGACGGCGTTCGCCATTAATAATAACGAGACCAAGCAAGTTACCGTAAACGGCAAACTGGCCGGCGCCTGGAAGCGGGACAACCTTCATTTCGTCGTGTGGGTCCAGAACCTCGGGACCAAAGCGGTATACCAGGCCAGGCTGGCGACGTGGAGCGAAGTGCCCGTCGAGCCCGCGTCTATCGGCCGTATAAAGGGTGTTTTTCACTAAATACGTAACGCCCTTGAGAATAAAATTAAAAGGCGGTCTTCGGGCCGCCTTTTTCTCAAACCGCGCCCGGGAGGGGACGCCATCGTCGCTTGAACCACAGCGCCACGTTCACCAGGCCGACAAGGACGGGAACCTCGACCAACGGTCCGATGACGGCCGCGAAGGCCGCGCCGGAGTTCAAACCGAAAACGGCGACGGTTACCGCGATGGCGAGTTCGAAGTTATTGGAGGCTGCGGTGAACGAGAGCGACGTTGCTTGGGCGTAGGGGGCGCCGGCCCATTTACTTACGGCGAAGGACAGGAGGAACATCACGACGAAATAAATGACCAACGGGACCGCGATCCGGATGACGTCGAGCGGGATCGCGACGATGTATTGCCCCTTCAGCGAGAACATAATGACGATAGTGAAGAGTAGCGCCGCCGGCGTTATCGGCGCGAGGCGGGGTACGATTTTAGCCTCGTACCACTCTCGGCCCGTAAACCGCAGGAAAACGAACCGCGTGATAATCCCGGCCAGGAACGGGACCCCCAAATATATAAAAACGCTCTTACCTATTTGGCCGATGGTCACGGCGACGGCGGTACCGTGCAGGCCGAGCAAGGGCGGCACGATCGTGAGGAAGAAGTACGCGTAAATCGAATAGAAGAATACTTGAAATACCGAGTTCAGCGCGACGAGCCCCGCGGCGTATTCGGGGTCCCCTCCCGCGAGATCGTTCCAGACGATGACCATCGCGATGCACCGGGCGAGGCCGATCATAATCAGGCCTACCATGTACTCGTGGTAGCCCCGGAGGAAAAGGACGGCGAGGGCGAACATGAGTATCGGCCCCAAAACCCAGTTTTGAAATAGCGATAGGCCGAGGATTTTAAAATTCCGGAAGACCCGGCCCATTTCCTCGTAGCGGACTTTTGCCAGCGGCGGGTACATCATGAGGATAAGGCCGGCGGCGATTGGAATCGACGTAGTCCCGACGCTGAACCGACCCAGGACGTCGGCGAGCTGCGGGAAGACGTAACCCGCGCTCACGCCGGCGGCCATCGCCGCGAATATCCACAGCGTTAGGAAGCGGTTGAAGAAGCTGAGCGATTTAACGCGGGGGGAGGGCATCAGCGTCTACCGTCCTGGGAGGCGATACGTCGTACCGGGAGGGGAAGTTTTCATTTCTCAGCGGCGTAGTATTGCCGGAGGATTTCTTTGGCCCGGGCGCGCGTGGGCGTTTTCCCATGCAGGACCACCTCGCCGTTGACGGCCACGGCCGGCGTGGACATAATGCCGCGTTCGGCGATCGTCGCTACGTCCGTGATATGTTGGATGTCCGCCGGGATTTCGAGTTCCGCGGCGGCGTTTATTATCGTCCGAAACGTCTCCTCGCAGCGAGGGCACCCGGGCCCGAATATCTCTACTTTCATCGTACCTCCAAGAAGTAGGCCTCAAGCGATCATCCACTTGTTATATTATTCGAGCGGACTTCAACCTGGCGTGTTTCTTAAGGGCGTTTTCTACTTTTTTTGATTTGGCGCCGGTCCGCTTTCGCCAGCGCTTCGGCGTCCTCTTTAAGTAAGTCGTCCGAGGTGGCCAATTTTTTAACCAGCCGTATAAAGGGCGCGTTTTCAGAGTTCCGATTCAGTACGTAGTCGGTCCAAGCGCCGCGGCGCCGGCTCTCGACCAGACCCGCGTCTTTGAGGATCCGTAGGTGGCGGGAGACGTTAGGTTGGTTAAGCGCTAACGCTTGCGACAGCTCGCACACGCAAGCCCGCCGCGCCGCGAGCGCCGCTAGGATGCGTACGCGGTTGGGCTCGGCGAGGACTTTGAATATTTCGGCGGTTCTTTCCATAAGCTTTTATAACATTATATGATTATATAATCATTTTGATTATATTCCGACACCTTCGGGGTGTCAAGTGATATTTTCGAGAGCGTTATTTATGTAAGGAGACCTATTCCGGTGAAGTAGCTTAAAGGCCACATGACGGCGCCGGCCGCGACCGGTATGGTAAGGTTATCGACCCAGCCACGGCTTAAGAGTTCCGCGGTCGCGGCCGCAGCCGCGCCGGCCAGCGCCAATCGCCAATCGACGAATAAGCAACCGACGGCGAAACAAATCGCCAAGCAACCGAGTGTTCCTTCAAGGGTCTTCCCGGCCCTTAGGCGAACGCGGCCCAACGCGCTTCCGATTGCGTACGCGGCTACGTCGCCGAGAGCCAGGTAGACGAGTGCCACCCACGCGATACTCTTAGGGAAAATTAACAAGACCAGGAAGGTAGCGATGAGGTAGGGAACGGTGGCGTTTAGGGTATGATATTCTTCTTCGCGCATTAGCCGTCGGAAGGCCGCGGCGAACACGCGCCCGACTGCTTCGCTTTTAAAACGGAGTACCTCTAAAATTATAGCTACGGCGGCGGCGGCCCCCACGGCGATTAACGTCGTAGTCTTCGAACAAAGGCCGAAGTAATATAAGGCCGGAAGAGCCAACCCTAAGAGATGCCAACCTTTGCGCAAAAGAACGTTCATTTACGATATAATAGCGCCGCCGAGTCTGAAAGGGGAGGGTACACGTAGTCTTTCAAATATTATACGATACGTTTTGCCGGCACCGCGAAAAAAAGGCGGCCTTTGAGCTTTTTATGTTAAAGTATGCGAGGTATTATGGCTGAATTCACGGGCATCGCGAAAATGTTGCCGGCCCTAGAAGCGGAAGACGTCGAACGCCTGCTCGGGTACGTGGAGGGGCTTGAGGATTTGGGCTCCCGCCTCGACCAGCTTATGGACTTCGTCGAGTTACACCGGCCCGATCTCAGAAGCATCGTTGCGGCCATCGCTCGTTCCTACAAAGGAGAGGGGGAGGCTACCGTCGAGGCTGTTACGACGGGCATATTGACCTTTCTCCTGTTGATGGATCGGGCGTGGGCGGACCTCTACGGCGACGCGTGGCCGGTACATTAAAGAGTAGCGTTATGATTAAGAAGGCCGTACGGGTTCGCTTCGCGCCCGCACCGACGGGACACCTGCACGTCGGCGGCGCCCGCACGGCGTTGTTTAATTATCTCTTCGCCCGTCACCATAAGGGAGTTTTTATACTCCGGGTTGAGGATACGGACCCGGCTCGCTCGAGCGAAGAGTATTACAGCTCCATTATCGACGCGCTGACTTGGCTGGGCCTGGAGTGGGACGAGGGTCCCGAAGCGGGGGGTAAGTACGGCCCCTACCGGCAATCCGAACGCCGCGCTATTTACGACGAGTACCTGCACAAGCTTAAACAAAGCGGCGGCGCGTACGAGTGTTTCTGTGCGCCGGAGGAGCTGGAAGAACGGCGCGAGCGTATGCGGGCCGCGGGCGAGGCGCCCCGCTACGACGGCCGTTGCGCCGACCTCTCGCCGCCCGAGCGGGAGCGTCTTACCCAACAGGGCCTTAAACCCTGCCTTCGCTTTCGCTTGGACCCCAAGGCCGATCTAACTTTCGACGACTTAATCCGGGGCCGCGTCGAAATCGACGCCGCGGACTTGGACGACTTTGTGATAGCGCGGCCGGACGGCTCGCCCACGTACAACTACGTATGCGCCGTAGACGATGCGAATATGGCGATAAGCCACGTTATAAGGGGCGAGGACCACATTTCCAATACGCCCCGCCAAATAGCCGTTTCTCGCGCCCTGGGCTTCGAGCCGGCGACGTTCGCCCACGTACCCCTTCTCCTGGGGCCGGACAAGAGCAGGCTGTCGAAGCGGCACGGCGCCAAGGCGGTTTTGGAATATAAAGAGGAGGGATACTTACCCGAAGCGTTCGTCAACTTCCTCGTTTTGCTCGGGTGGTCGTACGACGACGAACGGGAGCTCTTTACCTCGAAGGAGCTCAAGAAGGTTTTCTCGCTCGAGCGCGTAGCCAAAAAGGGCGCCGTGTTCGACGTCGATAAACTAAGGTGGATGAACGGCGTCTATTTAAGGAAGTTATCGGCGGAGGAATTATTTGAACGGGCACGGCCTTGGCTTGAGCGGGCGGGTATCGTGGGGAAGGAAGATGACGACAGGGTGACTCTCGCCCGGGCGGCGCTGGCGCTCGAGCACGACAAGGTGAAAACGCTCGGCGAAGCCCCGTACCTCGTCGAATTTTTCTTTACTGAGGAAATCGAATACGACGACCGCGCTGCTAAAAACCTGCTAAAACTCCCGGGCGGCGCGGATATGTTACGCGACGTCGCGGAACTCTGCGCGGCGCTGCCGGATTTCACGGCGGAGGCTTTGGAGAAGGGCGTCCGGGCGTTGGCGGAAGAGAAGGGCGTGAGCGCGGGCAAAGTTATACACGCCATGCGGGCCGCGTTGTCGGGAAGGACAACCGGGCCGTCGCTCTTCGAGATGGCGGCGTTGATGGGACAGGAGCGGGTCGTTAAGCGGTTGATGAAGGCCGCGTCGGTTTATAAGAGGTAAAATAATCCGATTCTAAAGGTGCCTCCCGAAAGATAACGTTTCCCCGAGACATGATTAAGAATTCCAGATTCGGCCGCGGCCTATTTCGTCGCCGTCGGCGCGTACGGTGTAATCAGGCGAGGCGACGTTCGAACTCGGATTTGGCAATGGGCCGCCGCGGATTTTGGATTTGGGTTTTTACCTTGACAAGCGGCCTTAGATAGTTTATCCTTACGATCAGCATTGGGGAGTCGTCTAGGGGTAGGACAGCGGATTCTGGTTCCGTAAGCGGGGGTTCGAATCCTCCCTCCCCAGCCAAAAAACACAAGCCTGCTTAGGCCGGGCCCTGTGCGGGCGTATTTTTATACCTAAAGGAAGAAGTAGCAAATGAAGATATCCTTTGTAGAACCGGACGCCGCCGATTTCCATATTTGGACTAAATTCCCTCAACCGCGTTTAGGGCTTCCGTTAATCGCCACGATGCTGGCGCGACGAGGCCACGACGTCGCGTTTTACTGCGACAGCGTCGCGAAACGTTCCGCGCTCGATTTTCACGATATCCTACGCTCCGATTTAGTGGGCATTTCGATAACGACATCTACGGCGCCCGCCGGTTACAGGTTGGCGCGGGCTTTAAGGTTGGCCAAGGTCCCGGTGGTCATCGGCGGCCCGCACGCTACCTATTGCCCCGACGAAGCTTTGCGCTACGGCGATTACGTCGTCCGGGGGGAGGGTGAGTACGCGGCGATCGAGCTCGTGGAAGCCCTCGAGACGGGAGCGTCGCCGGCGGGGATTAAAAACTTATCTTACAACGTCGACGGAGAGACGGTACACGAACCGCTGCGGCCGCCGGTGCAAAAACTCGAGGACCTTCCCTGGCCCGATTTCTCTTTGATGAAGGGCGCCCGCCGGATGAAGGTATATCCCATCGCGACGAGTCGCGGTTGCCCGCGTCATTGCGATTTCTGTGCCGTTACGCCTTTGTTCGGCCATAAAGTCAGGCGCCGGGCGCCGGAGGATGTCGTCGACGAAGTGCGCCGAGTTAGCCAGCGGGACATGTTCATCGTAGACGATAACTTCACGGAGAATCGGCGTTACGTGCGGGAGCTGCTCGAGGGTATTGCCAGACTTAAGGGCGCGCCGCGCTGTACGGCGCAAGCGGGCGTAGACATCGGCCGGGACGAAGAACTCGTGCGGTTGATGAAGCGGGCCGGATGCGAACGCGTGGCGATCGGGTTCGAATCCGTGAACGACGAGACCCTGGCTGCGTACCGCAAAGGCCAAACCCGCGACGACATCGTGCGCTGCATCGAGACGCTGCACAAGTACGGCATTTGGATCCACGGCATGTTTATGCTGGGCGGGGACGCCGACGGCCCGGACGCGGCGGCTAAAACCGTGGCCTTCGCCAAGAACCATAATATCGATTCCGTCCAATTCATGGCATTGACGCCCATACCGGGGACAAGCCTTTATAACCGCCTCGAGCAAGAGGGACGCGTATTCAGCCACGATTGGGCGCTATACGACGGCCATCACGTGGTTATCGAGCCGGCGCGCATGACGCCGTTGGAGTTGCAATTAGGTTTGATCAAAGCCACGCGGGAATTTTATTCCATGGGGCGGGTTTTACGCGAGGTCCAACGTTTTCACTGGTTTGCGGCCGTTACGACTTATTACGGCCATCGCTTAGTGAGGAAATGGCAGCGGCGGAAGGGTGAGTTGCTTAAGATACTGGAACGCCGTAGTTTGAATCGGGCTAAAAACGCCCCTCCCGGTTTAACCCGTAAGCGCGTATCCGCCATTTCCTAATGACGGGCGGCGCCGCGGTAACGTCGGCGCCGGAAGATCTAGCTTTGAACCGGCTTCCAGCCAGGGAGCCGGCTTTTTTTCGGCTAATACTTTATCTTTCGGGGGGGGGTAGCGGAGGGATATGTTACGCGTAGTCGCCCGGGGCCAGCAGGTGTACGTTGGCCAGCCGCACCCTTTTTAGGCCCGCTTCCCGGGCCGACCGATAACAACGTTCGGCGTGCGCCCGCGACGTCGTCGGCAAATCGCGCATGTGGTAGCTGGGGTAGAACGCGAGCAGGCTGTAGGGAATGTCGTCATTCAAATCGGCGAGCCGGCTCGCTATAGCGGCGACCTCGTCCTCGTTCACATACCCCGGCACGAGGAGCGTGCTCGCCACGAGAGGTGGGGGAGAAGGCCGCCGGGGGATGTATTCCACGAGGAGCGTTAGGTTTTCCCACGTTTGTCTGTTGGACACGCCCGTAAGCGCGACGTGAAGACTTTCGTCCGCGGCCTTGACGTCGAACTTGACGCAACCGCCGCTCGCGAGCGCGATTTCCATCATCTGGCGGGTGCCGCGCGCCGACGCCGAACCGTTGGTCTCCCAGCAAATCCGTAATATCCGACCGGTATTATCCGCTTCTCGCCGCGCCAAGCGCGACGTCACGAGCGCGTGCTCCAGCTGCGAGGCAGGGTCGCCGCCGAAGTAACAGACGCAGGCCGTCTTGTCGTCAACGGCCGCGGCGAGCTCGGCCGCGGCCGTCGCGCCCTCAAGGTACTGCTCCCGGAAATGGCTGTTCTGGCAGAAAAGACAGTCGTACGTGCACGAATGGTAGAAGACCGCCAAGTTCTTGTAGCCGAACTCGGGGCCGTCGCGATAGGCGTATTCCGGGTAACCGGCGCCGGTCTCCGCCGGGCATACCCACGACGCGACGCAATTCGTCGGCAGCCAATCGTAATACCACGACAAGTAACCTTTCTTGGCGGTCGCCAAGACGCGTAGGTGGCCGTCGCGGTTTTCGACCATTCCGCAATAGCCGCGCTCTCCCGGCGGTATCCGGCAAACATTCCCGCACCGCGGGCACGGCGACCCGTCTTGCGGCGGCGACGGGGGGAATGGGTACCGGTCTCGCGCACGCCTATGGGCTTCTTCTACGTAACCTCTTACTTGGTCGGGCCGGGAAACGATACAAGGTCGGCAGACGGATAACGCGCCGGCTATCGTAGGCGAGGTGCGGTTGCATACTTTACATTCGGCCATGGTTTTTCCCTCAAGAATGTAACATAAAAAAGAAATGGATGTTAACCGCGCGGCGCCACGGACTGGTGGTACGAGGTACGGTCCGACGGCGGTTGGCCGTGCTGCTGGTTTTAAATACCTTGAACGGTCCGTTAGAGTGTATTAAAATTAGACGGTTAGAAACGGCGTTACCTACAAGGCGGTCTTATGAAAGTGATGGGCGTATGCGGTTCGCCCCGCAAGCGAGGGAATAGCGAGCAATTGCTCGACGTTGCGCTAGACGTGGTCCGCGCCGAAGGCATCGAAACCGATAAAATCCTACTTGCCGGAAAACAAATATTACCTTGTACGGCGTGCCTGAGGTGCAGGGAAGAAAAGGACGGTTTGTGCCACGGCCGCGACGACGACTTGACCCGGGCGTTACCTGCAATATACGACGCCGACGGCTTATTGCTCGCAACGCCGGTCTATTTCGGCGCCGCGACCGCGGAGATGACGGCCTTCGTCGACCGCGTCGGCTACGTCTCGCGGGCTAACGGCGGCCTTTTGAACCGAAAAGTCGGCGCCCCTATCGTAGTAGCCCGTCGCGCGGGCCAAAATTTCACCGTTGCCCAGCTTAATTTTTTCTTTACGATTAACGGGATGGTCGTACCCGGCGCGCGTTATTGGCCTATTGCCTTCGGCGGCGGCCCCGGCGAAGCGCTCCAGGACGACGAGGGCGTCGCGACTATCGAGGACTTAGGCCGAAACGTCGCTTGGCTTATAAAAAAGATCCGCAGTTAATTACTAAGGAGCATAACTCTTGATAAATGAGGACATTAGGGGGGAGGAACTAATAGCGCTTATTAAGGCATATGCTAGGTGCTGGCTTGCGCACGACGGCTGTTGGTTTTTGTCGGTGGAGGAAGATTTGGGGACCGAGGATGCGATAAAGTACGACCGCGAGGCGTGGCGTAAGTTCGCCCCGATTGAGGCGCGGCGCATCATGGAGGCCCGCGGCATTGACGCCGGCGGCGGCTTGCCGGCTTTGGCCGAAGCTTTGCAGTTCCGTATGTATAATTGGTTGAATGACCAAGACGTACAGTTATCAGAAAATACTTTAACTTTCGAAATGAAGGGGTGCCGCGTCCAAGAGGCGAGGCGGCGCAAAGGTTTGCCCGATTTTTCTTGCAAGACGGTCGGGGCGGTGGAGTTCGGCGAGTTCTCCCGGGCCGTGGACGAGCGCATCCAAACGGAGTGCATAAAATGCCCGCCGGACATTCTCGCCGAAGGTGAATTTTGCGCGTGGCGGTTCACGATTAATGGAACGGAATAAATAAAACGGGAAGGTAGCCGAATACTAACTCAAAGAGGGGATTGCTAGAGACGGCGGGAACGTCGAACGGGCCGAAAAAGAATAGACAAGTTTGACGTACGGGTACGCTTCGCCGACGGCGGTTATACGCTATTGTGTACAGTCGTCAAACCGATTTTGGACGAACGGGGAATATAGTACGGACCGAAAGCGCCGCTATACCGGAATACGAGTAGAAGAGAAAGGCCGCGTTAACGCAACGGCCGGTAGCCGTAATCGTAATAGGGATATAAGCCCCGGTTGCCCCGGGGCCTTACAATTTACCGGCCGATAAATAACGTTTGACAACCGCAGGCCATTTCTATAAAATGGCGCATCAAGGCCGTGCGTGAAGACGCGAAGGAGAACCATGGAGAAAGGCGAGTTCCTCTACGAGGGCAAGGCTAAGCGGATCTTTGAGACCGACGACGAGGGCGTACTTTGGGCCGAATTCAAAGACAGCGCTACCGCTTTCGACGGCGTCAAGAAGGGCACGATCAAACGGAAGGGCATATACAACGCGACGATGTCGGCCGCGCTTTTCCCCGTTCTCGAGGACGCGGGAGTAGCTACGCACTTCGTAAAACAATTCGACGAACGTACGTTGCTCGTGCGACGACTCAAGATGTTTCCCGTCGAAATAGTAATGCGCAACAAAGTCGCGGGCAGTCTGGCGAAACGTTACGACCTTGAGCGTGGAACGGCTTTGAAAAAGCCGTTGCTGGAATACTACCTTAAAAACGACGATTTGCACGACCCAATGATGAACCGCAATCACGTCCTTGTCCTGGGCTATATGACGGAGCGGAAGTTGAGCCACGTTGAAGCGGAAGCGGCCAAAGTGAACCGTGTATTGGCGAACTTCATGAAAGACCGAGGCTTGGAGCTCGTGGACTTCAAATTGGAATTCGGCGAGCGGGGCCGGAAGATATACCTGGGCGACGAGATCTCGCCGGATACGTGCCGTATATGGGATGCCGCCACCGGCGAAGTCTTCGACAAAGACAGATTCCGTTTCGATTTAGGCGAAGTAGAGAGCCATTACGAGGAAGTGGTTCGGCGGCTGACGGCATAGTACCCGCGGCGGGAGGGCAAGATGATTCTCATCTTGATCGCGGTTTTGCTTCTACCGACGGCGTTGTTACCTCGCCAGGAGTTGTACTCCGTCGAGCGGGTGGAGGTGGAGGCGCGCGACGCGAGCGTACCGCCGGATACCCGCCGAGCGATCGTCGTCACGCGAACGGGCGGCAAGTCCCCGGTCAAAGTACTCAACGTAAAGGTATATGAAAAAGAAGTCGAATTCAAGACGGTTCACGTCGAGTACATAGTCGTTTACCACAGCCGCGACTACGTCGTAGCGGAGCGCAAGGTAGACTTCGAGTCGTTTGAAAAAATTTGGATCGAGTTAAATAAAAACCGCGCCTTTACGTTAACGAACGCGCCCGAGGGGCCCAAAGACCAACCTACTTATACCGTCAGGGTAAAAGAGGTGAAAAGGGAGAATACGTTCACCGTAACCGGCCCCGAAAACGTGGAGGATAAAAAATATAACAACATCATCTCGGCGATGGAAAATTTCTGGCGCGAGCAGCTGACGATCCAATAAAGCGCTAACCGTCCGAATCCGCCTGTATGCCGCGGAATTGAAGACGGTGCGCGATACGATGTGATAATATATGGCAGGGGTTGCCCCTATTAACTGTATGGAAAAAAGTTACTATCCCAAAGAAACTTGCGGCATCTTCGGCATATTCGGGCATACCGAGGCCGCGACGCTGACGTACCTGGGCATATACGCGCTGCAACACCGCGGCCAGGAGTCCGCGGGCATCGTCGCCTCGGACGGTAAACGATTACGCCAGCACCGGGCTTTAGGCTTGGTGAACGATATCTTCCGCGAGGACGTCCTGAAGGAACTGACCGGCAACTCGGCCATAGGGCACGTTCGGTACTCGACCTTGGGCGACACCTCGCTCGCCAACGCACAACCGGTTAAGGTCGATTACTTGCGGGGTTCGCTGGCCGTGTGCCACAACGGCAACATCGTGAACGCGCTCCCCTTGCGCGAGGAATTGGAGCAGCGAGGTTCGATATTCACGACGACGTCGGACTCGGAGATTATTATTCACCTCATCGCCCGCGACGAGGACGACGATTTAACGGTCGCTATCCCCAACGCCCTCAAACATCTGGAGGGGGCGTATTCGGTGCTCTTTCTGGAGGAAAACCGGCTCTTGGCGGCGCGGGACCCTCACGGGTGGAGGCCGTTGTGCCTGGGTACCCTGGACAACGCCGTCGTGGTAGCGTCCGAGACCTGTGCTTTCGACCTGGTCGGCGCAACTTACGAACGCGACGTCGAGCCCGGCGAAATCGTGGAGATAACAGCCCGTGGCGTTAAATCTTTTCGGCCGTTTAAGGCCGCGAAACCGGCGATGTGTATCTTTGAGCTCGTATATTTCTCGCGGCCGGATTCGTTTATATTTGGCCGCGGCGTCCACGAGGCGCGTAAAACCCTGGGTGTGGGATTAGCGAGGGAAGAAGAACCGGGTTTCACGGCGGATATGGTGATCGCGGTCCCGGATTCGTCTAACAGCGCGGCCCTCGGCTACGCTGAGGAATCGGGCATACCGTTTGAGCTGGGTATCATACGCAGCCATTACATAGGCCGGACGTTTATCGAGCCCGAGCAGCGCATCCGAGCTTTCGGGACGCGGCTGAAGTACAACCCGGTGCGGGACTTGATAGCCGGGAAATCGCTCGTCATTGTGGATGACTCGATCGTGCGCGGTACGACGTCGCGTAAGATTATAGACATCGTACGCAACGCGGGCGCGAGCGAAATTCACCTACGGATAAGTTGCCCGCCGTGGCGTTGGCCTTGTTTCTACGGCATAGATACTCCTACTCGTGAAGAGCTCATCGGCTCGAGGTTGGAAGTTGACGAGATCGCGCGCTACATCGGCGTCGACTCGCTAAAATACCTCTCGCTCGGCGGCTTGCGGCGCGCTATCGGCGGCGACGTATTGACGGAGGAGGACGTCGCGGAACGCTTCTGTTCCGCGTGCTTCACCGGCGACTACCCGACGCCGATATACGAACAATTCGCGAAGGATATGATGACGCCGAGGCTCTTCGGCGACAAGATGTTCTAAGGGCGATGGTGGCAGAGCGGAAAGAATCGATCGGTTACGCGCTGACGATATACGTAGTTTTCGTCGCTTTGGTGGCGGTGGCTAACGCCGTGTACGGCGGGCCGGCCGCCGCCGCAACCGGTGGACGCGCTGTTCTAGCGGAAGCGTTATTGTACGTCGGCGCGGTTACGTTGGTCGGCATGGCCGTACCGCTTTGGCTCGCGGCGCGGGGGCGGTTGGCGCTGCCCATCTGGCCTTCGCCGGGTACGGGGGACAACGCTTTCGCGGTGTTGTTGGTGGTTTTCGCTTTCGCGCGCGTCGAGATGCTCGTCGCGATATTCGCTGAGGGGCGTCCTTGGGGCCGGGCCGCGGTTACATTCCTCGGCGCGGCCGCGTTCAACCTAGCGATGGTAACGGCGACGATCGGCGTCTTATTGCCGGCGTTGAAGAGGCGGATGCCGGTAGCCGCAGCTACCCTTATCGCGGCACTTGCCTTTTCTTTATGCCACATCGCCCGATTCAATTCGTTCGCCGGCGCGCTGAGCGTCGAGGTATTAGTAGTGCTCATTGTATTCGGCCTCGGGTACTCGTTATATTACTT
>JAZGGY010000151.1:0-3994 GCA_036480675.1 bacterium
GCTTGCCGCGGCCGCTTGTGCAAGCGAGGGTTTAGGCGACGAGGACGCGGCCGCCGTGGCGGCCTGGGCGCGGGACTGCCTGGCGACGGCGCCGGTCCGGGAGGCCGCGGCCGCGCCGGCGTATTACCGGGAGATGCCGTTCGCCGTGGCGGTGGGAGACGCCGTCGTCATGGGGACCGCGGATTTGGTTTACGAGACGGCCGAAGGGCTCGTTGTCGTGGACTACAAGACGGACGAGGCCGGGGGGGCGAGGCGGGCGGAAGGGAAGTACGGCGACCAGATGGCGGTATATGCGGCGGCGCTGGCGCGGGTGACGGCTTGCGCGGTTGCCCGGGCGTACCTTGTCTTCCCGCGGGCGCCCGCGGGCGAGCGCGTGGTAGAGCCGGGGCAAGCGGCGACGCTGCTTTCGCGCGGCGAGGAATTGCTCGGCGAGGCGCCGCGGTTGGCTCGCGACGCGTCGTCGGCGGGGAGCGCGGTATAGTTCGATTTAATTTCGGGTCATAATAAATTTGCCCGCGAGTTCGGAATCTGCTATAATAAAAGGAGATAGTAGGCATGGATTTCTTACGAAGAGAAGAGCGGGGAGGTGTATCTGGCGGCTAAAAAGAAGAGTACCCGACGGCCTAAAGTACTGATGGGGTGGATGCGGATTGCGGACTTCCTCGATTGTTCGGTAGCTACCGCAAAGAGGAAAGAACAGGAAGGTTTACCGATAGTCCGCGTCGGCGGCGCGGTGTGCTGCTTCCCCGAAGACGTGGTTACCTGGCGGACGAGGCGCCGGCGGCCCAGAAAGTAAGTCGGGGGCGAAGCAACCGGGCGGTGGTAAAACCGGCCGTTTCGTAGTTGCGCTGGCGGCTTTCCCGGCGGCGTGAAGTTACACCGCGGTATGAAGTCACGGGCGCTTTAGCCTTACGCTATGTCCATCGAGGGCGACATAAGGGATTTTTCGCTCGCGGAGATAATACAAATTATCGGCCACGGCCGTAAGACAGGGACTCTGTCCGTGGAGGGGGAGCGCGAGACGATATGGGTTTACTTCAAGTACGGGAGGGCGGTCTTCGCGACGCCGTCGAACCAGCGCGAACAATTGGGTACCATACTGTTGAGGGAAGGGGCGATAACCGAGGAGCAGCTCGAGCTCGGCCTACGGGCGCAGAAGAAGATGCATGCCGAGGGGAATCCCATCCGCCTGGGCACAATATTGGTGGCGATGGAGGCCCTGGACCGCAAGGCGCTGGAAGGCAGAATCAAACACCAGATCAAAGAGTCGATCTACGCCGCCATCGGCGAGCGGGCCGGGCGCTTCCGCTTTTTCCCGGAGCTGGACCTGGAAGACGAGGACATATTAGTATCGATGGACGTGGAGCACATCATCCTGGAGGGGGCGCGTCGCATCGAGGAGTGGAGCCAGATTAAGGACGTCATACGCTCGTACCGCGAGGTGTACGTCATAAACCCCAACCCGGCGGCGAGCGGCGCCATAAAGCTTTCGCCGTCGGAGTGGAGGGTGGTCAGCCTCCTGGACGGCAAGCGCGACATATCGTCCATCGCCGAGGACGGCGGCATGAGCCGGTTCGAGGTGTGCCGCGTCGTATACGGCCTAATTAACACGAAAATGATCCGGCCCCACGCGCTCGGCGAGAGCGAGCAGGCGGTTGCGTCGGCAAGTTAATACGGCGATACCACGACGAATAAAATCGCGGCCCGAAAGGGCCGCTTTTTTTGCCCGGGGCGGGACTCGAACCCGCACAGGAAAGTATCCCACATGGCCCTCAACCATGCGCGTCTACCAAATTCCGCCACCCGGGCGTGCGGTTAATATTTATCATATCCCCCCAACGAAGTCAAATTAAATGCTTCCGTACGTTACGCGCATCAGCGTAAGGCCTTGCGGCGGGGCCGGCGGCCCCAACGCCGTGCGGTCTCCCGCCGCCAACAAGCGCGCGACGTCGGCCGGCGCGAGCTCCCCCCGCCCTACCGCCAGCAGCGTCGCGACGACGTTGCGCACCATCTTGTAGAGGAAGGCGTTGGCGGTGACGTGGAACTCCAGGCCGTTCAACGTCTCTTCCAGCCGGAGCTCCGTAACGCAGCGCGTCGTCGAGTCGTAGTCGTCCGATAGGTTGCCGAAGGCGGCGAAGTCGTGCTCGCCCACGAGGGCCGCGGCGGCCTGTCGCATCGCCTCCACGTCCAGCGGCCCGGGCACGTAGTACGCGTTCCGGCGCGTGAAGACGGAGTCGACGTGCGTAACGGCGTAGCGGTAGGTGCGGCTTTGGGCCGAACGCCGGGCGTGAAAGCCGGCCGGCGCCTCCTCGGCCGACAGGACGCGCACGTCCTCCGGGGGCTCGCTGTTGAGTGCGCGCACGAACTCGTCGGTCGTCATTTGCGAGGAGGTCTCGAAGTGGGCCACCTGGCCCGCGGCGTGGACGCCGGCGTCGGTGCGGCCCGCGCCGCGGACCGGCGTCGGCTCCTTCAGGATTTTCTCGAGCGCCTCCTCCACGGTCCCCTGCAACGTGGCCGCGTCCGGCTGGACCTGCCAGCCGGCGTAGTCGGTACCGTCGTACTCCAGCGTTATTTTTATAATCCTCGTCACGGCGATGCGAACGGCGCGGCCGGAACCCGCCGTTAAAGCGGCGAGAACCAGGCCGCTTTTAAGTCCGGGAAAAGCCGGTCGGCTTGCTCGAGGCCGGCTATGTAGTCCATTTCTTCTCGGCTTGGCGGGGCACCCTCCCGCTCGCGGCCCAGGATTTCCAGCAGCCGCCGCGCCGACTCGTAGTGGCCGCGGAGGCGGCTTTCGGCGTAGTCGCGAGCGGTCCCGGTGCTTATAAGGAACTGCCAGTCGGAAGCGGTAAGCAGCATAAACTCGCGCAGCGCCTGCTCGAAGAGCCGTTCCGCCGGCGGCGACCGGCTTGCCGCGGCCTCCTCGACCAGCACGTCCTCGAGCTCGTATATCAGCCGCCACGACCATTCGGTATCGGGATTCAACCAGATGCCGTGGAAGCCGCCCTCGCCCCACGACCCCTCCGGCAGCGCCACGGCGACGTTGGGCGGGAGGCCTTCCAGGTATTCCCCACACGAGGCGAGCTCGACGTCCGGTGCGGCGTCGAGGCGCCGCAGGACCTCGCCCAGCCAGGCCGGCCCCTCGTGCCACCAGTGGCCGAAGAGCTCGGCGTCGTACGGCGCCGCCAGCATAGGCGACGGCGCGCTCTCTTGGTTCAGCAGCCGCCGCACCAGCGAGGCGAAGTGGTCCGCGTTCTCGGCCACGCGCGCCGGCACCTCGGCCGGCCGGTACGGCTCCTTGGCTCCCATGTCGGCCGCGGCGGCGGTGACGCGCCAGTAGCGCAGGCCGCCGGGGAAGTGTTTCTTGTGGAAGTCCAGGTACCAACCGTCGCCCGGGTAGCCGTGCTCGCCGGACCACACGACGAGGCCGGTCTCGGCGTCGCGTACGAAGCAGGCCACGGCCGGGTCCGCGGCGCCGGCGTAATACGGCCGGTGGGGCGTGAGGTCCGCCCCCGGCGTCGACGGCTCGGCCCCCGCCGTCATCTGTTCGTAAATCCGCCGTAGCGCCTCGAATCGCGCCGCGTATACGCCCAGGGTCTTCCCGCCGGTCAAGAGATGGGTGTCGACGACGAAGTATTTTAGGCCGGCGCGAGAGAGCGGCTCCTCGAGGCCGGGGCGGGGGCGGGCGGGGCGCGCCGACCAGGGCTCGAGCGGATAACGCCACTCGTAGCCCGGGCGGTACGCGCACTCCGGCAGCCAGAAGCCGGCGGGCTCGCGGCCGAAGTGCCGCCGATGAGCATTCACGGCGGCGCGGATTTGCAATCCTATCGATTCCTCGCGGCCCAGGAGGGGGAGGTAGGCGTGGGTCGCGGCGCAGGTGAAGAGCTCTAGGGCCCCCTCCTCCTGCAGCGCGCGGAACGCCCCTATTATGTCGCCGGCGAGAGCCTCTTCGAATTCGGCCCGGGCGGCGCCGTAGAAGTCGCGCCACGCGTCGGCG
>JAZGGY010000152.1:0-9797 GCA_036480675.1 bacterium
GACCATACGACCACCAATACCCAGATAAAGGCGAATTGGTACGCGGCGAAAGTGCCGGCCGCGAGCGCGAGGCCGGTCAACACGCCGTGAACCAAGCGTCCCCGGGAGAGGTACAGCGCGAGGAGGAATACGACCGCGGCGCCCAGCGCGCACAACACAGCGTCGACGGTGGACCCGTAGAGTATCAGGCTGGGCGTCGTCACGTACAGCGCCGCGGCGGCGTCGCCGGCGTCGACGCCGTAGACGAGCTCGGCCGCCTTGTAGACGAAGACGACGCCCGCCCCCGCCAGCAGGGCGTTCACCAGCGCGACCGGTATCCATACGTTGCCGAACAACTTTAAGAGCGGATAGAGGTAGAGGAATACGCCGGGCGGGTGGACCGTCGTGTGCCAGTGCATGCCCGCGACGTGCAGGTGGTAGTCGCGCAGGAAGTTACCGTGCGTGTAGAGCTTCTGGGCGTCGAAGGCGTACTGCCAGAGGGCTCCCGGCAGGACCTTGATGGGGCCGCCGCCGGCCATATTGACCGTAGTCGTGAAGGCGAAGAAGGCGACCGCGAGGTAGAACAATTTCGAGGCCGGCGGCCGCCGCAGCGCCCAGCGCAGGGGGACAATAAAAGCCGCGAACGCCAGTGGCGGCACGAAAGTGTACCAACCAAAGTGGAACTGGGCGAGCGAGAAGAACGGGCTAATTTGCGCCCTCGGCCCGTGGGCCGGTAGTAATAGTTGGCGCGCTACTACCGCCAGCACGGCGACGAGACATACCGCGCCGACCTGCACCCAGAACCGGCCGCAAAACGTTTTCAGTCTACCCATAGTCGTATCCGGCGTTTCCCGCGCCGCGAGTTGTATATTTTTAGCATATCCGCGGGCGGTGCGCAAACGAAACGTCGCCGCCTCCGCCTGTTTTCGCTTGATATAGCGCCGGCGGCCGCGTAAAATGGGCTGCTGGTAACGTCCATACGTATTTATTTAAATAAAATGGAGGCAACGTTTTATGCTACCGCCATTTGAAAACGAGCCGATAGTATTATTTAAAGGGGCGGCCGAGAAGCTCGCGATGGAAGAGGCTATCCAACGAGTCGAGGGCGAGCTGGGCCGCGAGTACCCCCTCGTCATCGGCGGCGAGCGCGTAACCACCGCCGAGAAATTCAAATCCATAAACCCTTCCAAGACCGACGAGGTGGTGGGCGTTTTCTCGAAGGCGGACGCCGAAGCCGCGCGCAAGGCCGTGGCCGCGGCCAACCGCGCGTTCGAGAAATGGCGGTGGACGCCGCCCGAGGAGCGCGCGCGCTACCTCCTCAAGGTCGCGGCGATTATGCGGCGCCGCATTTACGAGCTCGCGGCGTGGATGGTGATCGAGGAGGGCAAAAACTGGATTGAGGCCTACGGCGACGTCGCCGAGGCGGTCGACTTCTGCGAGTTCTACGCCCGCGAGATGATGCGCCTCGGCGAGCCGCAGCCGCTCACCCCGTACGCCGGCGAAGAGAACAACCTGTACTACATCCCCCTTGGCGCCGGTGCCGTCATCCCGCCGTGGAACTTCCCCTGCGCCATATTAGCGGGTATGACGGCCGCGGCCTTCGTCGCCGGCAACACCGTCGTTCTCAAGCCGGCCTCCGCCTCCCCCACCATCGCGTATAAATTCTTCGAGATCCTGGAGGAGGTAAACCTGCCGCCCGGCGTGGTGAACTTCCTGCCCGGGCCGGGGGGCGTCATGGGCGACGCGCTGGTGGCGCACGCGCGCATCCGCTTCATCGCGTTCACCGGCTCGAGGGAGGTGGGCCTCCGCATCAACCGCCTGGCCGCGCGGCCCAAGCGCAGCCAGATCTGGATCAAGCGCGTCATCGCCGAGATGGGCGGCAAGGATTTCATAATCGTCGACGGCACCGCCGACCTCGACGCCGCCGCGGACGGCATCGTCGCCAGCGCCTACGGCTTCCAGGGGCAGAAGTGTTCGGCGTGCTCGCGCGCCATAGTCACCGACGACGTCTACGATTCGGTCCTCGAGAAGGTCGTCGCCCGGACCAGGGAGAAGGTGACCGTGGGCGACCCGCGCGACTTCGCCCATTTCATGGGGCCGGTGATCGACGCCGCGGCGGAGGCCAAGATCCTGAATTACATCGAAATCGGGAAAAAAGAAGGCCGCCTCGTCCTGGGGGGCGACAAGCGCTCCGCCGAGGGGTACTTCATCAACCCGACGATTATCGCCGACGTCGGCCCCAGGGCCCGCGTCGCCCAGGAGGAGATCTTCGGGCCGGTGGTGGCCTTCATCCGCGCCAAAGATTTCGGCGAAGCCGTTCAGATATCCAATAACACGGTATTCGGCTTGACGGGTTCCGTCTACTCGAGCGACCGCTCGCGCCTCGAGCAGGCGCGGCGCAAGTGCCACGTCGGCAACTTGTACTTCAACCGCAAGTGCACCGCCGCCCTCGTCGGCGCCCACCCCTTCGGCGGCTTCAACATGTCGGGGACGAACTCCAAGGCCGGCGGCCGCGACTACCTGCTGCTCTTCACGCAGGCCAAGCTGGTGAGTGAGGCGTTGTAGCTCGAGCGTCCAATAGCCGAGAAAAGAAAAGCCCCCGGAAGGGGGCTTTTTTAGTCTGTGCTGCACGCTGGTATTTATTTCCTCGCCGCCCGCGTCGCGGCCTTGGCGAAGAAGAATATTATAAAGCAAATGATGAGGAAGTTAATGGAGGCCGCGAGCAAGTGGCCGGCTTTTATCTTCGCCTCCCCATACCGCGTTGCATCGAGTATATTTGGCGCCGGCCCTACTTCTCGGCGGCGTCGAACTTCTCGGGCGGGACCTCGAGCACTTCGACGAGCTTCTTGAACTTGCGTCCCTGCACCAGCGTCATCTGGTTGAGGCGCGTCGCCTGCGACTTGAGCTGCTTGACCGAGCACTCCTCCGGGCAGCTGTCGTCTATGTTCTGGTTGCCAAAATTCTCCATCTTCCAGCTGCAGAATATGCATTGCGGCGCGGCCATAAGTCCTCCTTTGTTACTTGACGATTAAGTCAAACCGCGAACCGGTTCACTCAAACCTATCGTAGAACGCGACGTGCTTTTTGGCGATCGCCTCCCAGGTGAACTCGCTGGCGATGGTCTCGTGGCCCTGCGCGACGAGCTTGGCGGCGAGCGCCTCGTCCGTCGCCGCGCGGAGTATCGCCGCCGCCAGCTCCGCCGTATCGGAAGGGTCGACTAGTAGCGCGTCGTACCCGTCCCGCAAGTAGCGGGCCAGGCCGCCGAGATTAGTCGCGACGACGGCGGTCCCGCACGCCATGGCCTCCAGCGCCGTCATGCCGAACGGCTCGAACTTCGACGGTAGGACGAACGCCCGCGCCCGCCGGTAGAAATAGGGCAGGTCCTCGTCCGTAACGTAGCCGGCGAACGTGACGCGCTCGTCGACGCTGAGGGTCGCGGCCAGGTCGCGGAGCTCCTCCAGGACCAGGCGTTCGCGTAACTCGGGCGCCGCGGAGCCGCCGCCGATGACGAGCGCGAGGTCGGCGTCCCGCGCGACCCGGGCGAACGCGCTTATCAGGGAGTCGAGGCCCTTGTTGGTGTCGATGCGGCTGAGCGAGAAGACGTAAGGCTGCTCGGTACCGGCGACGGCGCGGCCGTCGTCGTCCGGATTGAACCGCGCCGTGTTCACGCCGGGGGGTATGACGACCATGTTCTCGCTCTCGAAGCCGTAGTACTCCTCGTATTTCTCGACGCTGGCGGCGTTGGTGACGGTGATGCCGGCGGCGGCCGCGAATACGCGCTTCTCCTCGGCTATGCGCTCGTCGAAGTGGTACAGCTTCTCCATCTCGGCGGGGTCGCCGCCCATGCGCTCGCGCTTCCAGGCGCCCAGCGAGTGCGACGTGTGGACGAAGTTTACGCCCAGCCGCGGCGCGAGCAGCCGGCATACGTACCCGGCGTCCCAATAGTGCGAGTGGAACAGCTGGTACGCCAGCCCCTCTTCCATAATATGCCGCTCGCAGTTGTCCGCGAACTCGGGCCAATAGGGGAGCATTTCCTCCTTGATGATGAATTTGTCCGGGCCGCAGGGGATGCGGATTATGCGGACGCCCTTACTCACCGCCTCGAGCGCTGCCCGTCCCTCGAACCCTCGCGTGTAGAGGTCCACCGCTACGCCGAGCGCGGCCAGCGCCCGGGAGAGCTCCAGGACGTACGTTACCTGGCCGCCGGTATCGGTGGCTCCCAGGCGGGGCTCCGCGTCGACGTAGCCGTGGACCGAGAACATGCCGAGGCGCTCGAGCTTCATCTTCGCGCCGCGGTCACGGCGTAGTCCTGACCAATTATGATGTCGGCGTCTTCCTTCAATTTGGATATAAACCCGTGCTCGCGCTCCAGGACGCGTTCCAGGAAGTCGTCCTGGCCTTCGCGGCCCCGTTCGGCGCGCGCCTCCCGCGTGGCGCGGAAGTCGCGGTCGATGAAGACGCGCCGGTCGACGTTATGAAGCGACGTGGCGTAGGTGCCCTCGACGATTATTAACCTGACGCCGGCGAGCGAGACCTTTTCGGTGGCGAGCTTGTCTTCTTCAAATAGGGATAGCGGCTTATCGAGCTCGTTCACGTTCGCGTCGCGGGCGCGGGCCAGGCCCTCGTCCAGCAGCTCGAGCCGGACCTCCCCCGGGCCCACCCAAGCGAAATCCTCGAGCCTTTTACGGTGGTTGGCCTTGGGGGGCAGTACGAAGTAGTCGTCTTGCTGGATGACGAGCGCCTTGACGCCGTCTTCGCCGGCCAGGCGGGCGAGCTCCGCGGCGGTTTCGGATTTTCCCGAACCCGACTCGCCGCCGACGGCGACGACGAACCGGCCCGGGGCGTTTTTTATCTCGTCGGCGAGTAAGCCGTAGACGGCTCGGGCCGCTGCGGTATGGTGCGGTTTGATCTTTAAGATGTCGCCTTTCATGAACGGGTGTACCGTTGCGTTACCGCCGGCGACGAAAAGGGCCGGAAACCTTTCGGCGCGGAGGAGGGTCCCATTATGGGGAGGTCGCGGCGCAACACACACGGTTAATATACCTTATTACGATATCCCCAGTCAAGGCGACGGGACCGCGCGACGGATACGGGAGTATTTGATTTAGCGCGTGGTTTGTGATAAAATACGCGAAATATGTCTGCCGAATCAGGAGAATACGTCCGGTTGACGCAGTGTACGACCGCCGCCGGTTGAGCGGCCAAGGTTCCGGCCGAGGCGCTGGCCGAGATATTGGCGCAATTGCCGGTCCCGGACCACCCGCTGCTTTTGGCGGCGACGCGGGACGGCGAGGATGCGGCGGTATACAAAATCAACGACGAGCGCGCGTTGGTCGCCACGGTGGATTTCTTTACGCCCATCGTCGACGACCCGTACGACTACGGCCGCATAGCGGCGACGAACGCTCTCTCCGACATCTACGCCATGGGAGGCGAGCCTTTCCTGGCGTTGAACGTCGTGGCCTTTCCGTACGGCAAGCTTCCCAACGATGTCGTGGTCGCCACCCTCCGGGGCGGCGCCGCGGCGTGCGCCGCGGAGGGCGTACTGCTGGCCGGCGGCCACACCGTCAAGTCGCCCGATATCCTCTACGGCCTGGCGGCGTTGGGTTTCGTGCGGCCCGACCGCATCGTAACCAACGAGGGCGCGAAGCCGGGCGATGCGCTCGTACTGACTAAAGCGTTGGGGACGGGCGTGATTCAGACCGCGGTGAAGCGCGGCGAGTGCCCGCCCCAAACGGAGAAGGCGGCGTTGGAGAGTATGTTGGAAAGCAACAAGGCCGCGGCCGCGGCGATGGTGGCCGCGGGCGCGGTCTGCGCCACCGACATTACCGGCTTCGGCCTTCTGGGGCACGCGCTCGAGGTGGCCACCGCTTCGGCGGTGGGCATAAGGGTCTTCGCCTCGCGCGTGCCGCGGCTGCCGCAGGCGCACGAGTTCGCCGCGACCCACGTGCCCGGCGGCCTTAAGACTAATCGCAAGTTCGTCGAATCGAAACTTAACGTGGCGGAAGACGTCGACGAGGCGACGGTGAACCTGCTCGCCGACCCCCAAACCTCGGGCGGTTTGCTGGTGGCGCTGCCTCCGGAGCGAGCCGCGGCGTACGCGGCCGAGGTCGGCGGCGCGGCGGCGGTTGTGGGCGAAGTGTTCGCTTCGTCGTCGCCGACGTTGGAGATAGCAAGCTAAATTTATTTAGGAGTGGTGAGGCTCACCTGGAGGTATAAAATGAGGTACGTGACGGCGGTTGTGGCCTTGGTCGTGATGTCGTCGCTGATGGCGGCTTGCCAAAAAGGGTCCAAAGAGGAGGAAATACTCCCGCCCCCCAAAATCGTAAAGACCATCCCGGCGGATGCCAACCCGCTGCGCAAGACGTACGAAGCGGAGGAACTCGGCCCCGAGGTATCGCGCGGCGAGGTGACGTCGGACCCTGCCGCCTCGAACCAGATGTCCCTCTTCGTGAAGCCGGGGGCCGCCAAATTGGGCGAGTACGCCGCCTGGGGGCCGTACGAAGAAATTGCGCCGGGCTCCTATATTGCGCGTTGGCGTCTGAAGGCGGCGAACCTGCCCGATAATGACGAGCCCGTTTTCTGGATTGACATCGCCGGTTCCGCTAAAGCTACCCCCGACAACTTTAAGATGATTATGTCGAAGGGTTTGTACGCCAAAGATTTTCCGGACCCGGAGAAGTACGAGACGTTCAGAATCACCTTCGACGTCGCCGAGCCCTTCATATTCGAGCTCCGGACGCAATACTTACAGAACGCGGACCTCTGGGTCGATTGGACCAGCTTGGAGCTCGCGCAATAGGCCGAAGAGGGAAGCGAAAAGGGCCGAGTAAGCCGGCGGGCCTGCTCGCTTTTTACGTTTTGTCGCCGGCGGCGAGGTCCTCGAGTTTAAGCGTCCGGTTGACGCGTACGAAGATAACGCGACCCGCCTCGAACTTGAGCTCCACCGAGCCGTAGAAACGTTCGCGCGCCAGCCGGCCGAGGTAAAGCACTAATTCTTTTAGCATGTGACGATGCCGCACCCCCTTTCGTTGTGCTATATAATATATAGCATAATGCTAACACGATGTCAAGGGCTTTTTCGGGCCGGCCGGCTTGACAGGCCGCCGGGGCAGTGCTAATATCTAAAGCGTATACAAGTGCGCTCTCGTAATGAAGGCGAGGCCGATCCGGCCGGACTGCGCGGCGAGTACGAAAGGCTTGCCGGCGAGTTAGTCGCGGGACGGCGCGTAGCGCGCGAGGTATTGACGGCGTTTTTAAGCGGCGCCGTGCGGGCCCACGGAGAAATGGGGGACGACGAGCGGTACGCGTTGCGTTACGGCTTGGGTCGGCTGGAGCACTTATTAGCCCGGGGAGGACGGTTTACGGAGGCGGACGCCTTTTACCGCACCCGCCTCGAGCTAACGCGCCGCGACTTCCGCCTCCGGTTCCGCGACTACCGGGACGTGGGAGCGCTGGCGCGTAGTTGGGCCTTCGGCTTGTGGCGTTACTCGAGCGGGTACGGGACGAGCCCGCTTCGGTTGAGCTGGGTCACGTTCAACGTCGCGTTCTGGTTCTCGGTGCTGTATTTCGTCCTGGACGTCCTTGCGGTGCAGTTCCTGGGCCAACGGGCGTTCGCGTCGTACGCGGTCGTATCTTATTTGAGTTATTTCGTAATAGGGTTCGAGGGGTTATTTCCCGGAACGGCCGTTTTTTTAGCGAACAATTTTTGGGCTCAGCTCGCGCTTGCCGTCGAAAACGGAATAGGCGCGGTTCTGGTTTTATCGCTCGTGAGCTTGGTAGCGCGTCGGGTTTGGCGAGGCCTGGGTTAGCAGGCCGGGACGTACTCGGCTTCTCTGGAGGACTACGATGAAGAGATTAATACCCTATTTAGTTGCGGCTTTGATGACGGCGGGCGTGGCCGGCGCCGCGGACGCGGGCTCGTCGGCCGCGGCGTTTCTGAAAATAGGCGTCGGCGCCCGGGCGGTAGGCATGGGCGAGGCTCAGGCCGCGGCGGCCGAAGGCCCGGAAGCGCTGTATTGGAACCCGGCGGGCCTCGCGGTGGATAGCCGCCGTGCGGTTTCCTTTACCCACAGCGAGTGGCTCGAGGACGTCCGCTACGAATACCTGGGCCTTTCGTACCCGCTTTTCAACTTGGGGACGATCGGGTTCTCGGCGGGCCGGGTGGGTATGGGCAAACTCACCGGCCGCGACGAGCAGGGGAACTACACCGGCGAATTCGGCGCCAGCGATATGGTGCTCTCGCTCGGGTACGCGCGCCGGTTGTTTAACTTCCTCGCGGTGGGCGCCGCGGCGGAATACATATCCTCCAAGATCGAGGACGAGAGCGCCGACGCGTTCGCCGGGTCCGTCGGCGCGGTGGGGGAGCTGCCGCTGCCCGGCCTCGCGGTCGGCGTTTCGGCCTCCAACTTCGGCGGCGAGATGAAGTTCATCGACAAGGGCGACCCGCTGCCGCTGGTATTGCGCGGCGGCGTGGCGTACTTGTTGCCCTTCGGCGGCGAAACCAACGAACTTATGGTGGCGGTGGACGGCGTCAAGTTCAACGACCGCGACGACGTTATGGTCAACACCGGCGTGGAGTACTGGTTTATGAAGACCATCGCCGCCCGCGCCGGCTACAAGGGGAATTACGACGAGGACGGCCTGACGGGCGGCCTGGGCTTCAAATATTCGCCCACGGCCAACCTGGGGCTCCTGGCCGATTACGCCTACGCCGACATGGGCCTTTTCGGCGCCACGCACCGCATTACGGTGGGGATGCAATTCTAGCGATTGCAACGGCTATTTTTTAGTGTGGGCCGGCCGACGCGTCGGCCCATTTTATTAGGTTCCGTCGTTGAAGTTTGAAAGAAAGCGCGGGCGGCTTTTGCTTGCCGCTCAGGCCGCGGCTATGTTATATTTTTCCGAGAATGGAATAAAACCCGCCGGCTTCCCGATACACGCCCGGGAGGGATAGATGCATATGAAATCCTTCGCGAAATATGGCTTAATTGTAGGCGCGTTGCTCGGCGCGGCCGCGGCGGCGTGGGGCATCGGCGAGCTCACCATTACCAACCCGCCCGACGATACCCAGGTCAAGCCGGGCCAGGTGGTGCGCATCACGTGGCGCAATTTCACCACCAACCCCGTAGACGTGTGGTTGAAGTGGGACGGCCGCCGCAATAGGATCGGCGAATACAGCGCCGAGACCGACGGCATGATAATGTGGCGGGTCCCGGCGGACGCGCTTCCCGCGTACCGCATCGTCGTCGAGGAGACGGGCGGCCTGGGCTCCGAGGCGTCGGTGAACGTGACCGTCATAGGCGGCGCGCCCGCGCTTCCGGAAGTCTACGCCACGCCCAACCCGTTCGACCTCTCGAGCGGAAAAGGCCAGCTGACGTTCGCCGGCGCTCCCTCCGGCTCGACCGCGGCCATCTACGACATGGAGGGCCGCGAGCTCGTCAAACTCTCGGGCTCTCCCCTCCAATGGGACGGCCGCAACGAACGGGGCGACATGGTCGCGGGCGGTACGTACATGTTCGTCGTCGAGTTTTCCTCCGGCGAGAAGCACACCGGCAAGATAGCGGTCGTGAAGTGAGGAGGACGCCGGCTCCGCTCTGGCTCGTCGCGCCGACTCTCGTCGCCGCGGCCGCCGGCGCGGCTTCGGTTCGCTCCGTTGCGGTCGATGCGTATGAAGTTTACACCGAGCTGACCGTCGCCTTGAACGAGGCGACGACGTTCACGTGCGAGGCCGGCGGCGAGCCGCGGACGCTGGTCCTCACGGTGGCCGCCGACGCGCCGAAGGGGTTACTAACCGCGCCCGCGGGTCGGATACGAAA
>JAZGGY010000153.1:0-7727 GCA_036480675.1 bacterium
GATCGCGGTACGGCAAACGCCCGCGAGTACGATATCTTCCGCCATTACAACCTCCTTTACGATTTAGAACGGTCGCGCCCGGCTACCACTTGGGCGCGCGCTTTTCCAAGAATGCTTTCATGCCTTCGTTGCCCTCGCCGCCCTCGAAGCACTTGCCGAAGAGCTCCGCCTCCAGCTTGCACCCTTCTTCGACCGTGAGGGTCAATCCTTCGTGCACCGCTTTCTTCACCATCGCCAGCGACGTGGGGCCCTTCTTGGCGACGGCTTCGGCGAGCTCCTTCACCTTCGGCATAAGCTCCTCCGGCTCGAAGACGCCGTTGACTAAGCCGAGCTCGAGCGCCCGGGCGCCGTCGATTTGTTCGCCCGTCGTCAAGAGGTACATCGCTTTGCCCGGGCCGACGAGCTTCGGTAGCCGCTGCGTCCCGCCGAAGCCGGGCGTCACGCCCAGGCTCACCTCCGGCTGGCCCATTTTGGCCTTGGTGGATGCGAAGCGCATATCGCACGCCAGCGCGAGCTCCATGCCGCCGCCCAACGCGAAGCCGTTGACCGCGGCGACGGTTATGAAGTGGGCGCGCTCGAGCGCGCCGAAGACGCGCTGGCCGTTCTCGGCGAACGCCTTCGCCTCCGCGGCGTTCATGTCCGCCATAGCAGCGATGTCCGCGCCGGCGACGAACGCCTTCCCCTCGCCGGTCACGACGACGACCAGGACCTCTTTGTCGCCGTCCAGCTCCGTGATAATTTTCTCAAGCTCGGCCAAAACTTCTTCGTTGAGGGCGTTCAGCGCGTCCGGCCGGTTAATAGTAACCGTCGCTACCGCGCCCTCTTTGTTAACTGTGACCAGTGCCATAACGTCTCCCTTTTATGTTTAGGGTTAAGGGACCGGCTTGGTTAACCTTCCTGTATCAATTCTATGAGCACGCCGAACGTACTCGACGGCTTCATGAAGATGACGCGCGAGCCGTGCGCGCCCTCGTACGGCGCGTCCGTCACGAATTCGTGGCCGTCGGCGCGGAGGGAGGCCGCTGCCTCGTCCACGTCGGCGACCTTGAAGCAGATATGGTGGATACCCGGGCCGCGGTTTTCTATAAATTTGGATATCGGGTCCTCGCCCAGGCCCTCCAGCAGCTCGATTTTTACGCCGCCGGCGTCGAAGAAGGCGAGTTTGAGGCCGCGTTCCGCCAGGACCTCCTCGCCGCCGAACGTCAGGCCGAGCGCCTTTTCGTAAAACCGCCTCGCCTCGGCGATACTCTTGACCGCGACGCCGACGTGCTCGAGCTTCGCGCCCTTTACCGTCACGGCCTTCCTTTCGTCTTGTCGTACTCGCCCCACACCTCGCGCAGCGCGTCGGATATTTCGCCCACCGTCGCCGCGGCCTCGACGCAGGCGATAGTGGGTTCCATTAGCTCCGCGCCGCCCTCGGCCGCGGCCTCGCGCAGCGCCGCGAGCGCCTCCTCGAGCTTCGGGCCGTCTCTTTTCTCCCGGTAAGCGGCAAGCTCCTCGAGGCGGGCGCGCTCCAGCGCCGGGTCTACACGCAGCGTCTCGAAGGGCGGCGCGCCCTCGGTTACGTATTCGTTCACGCCCACGACGACGCGCTTTTTCTCCTCGACGTCCTTCTGGTATCGGTACGCGCTTGCGGCGATCTCGTCGGCGAAGTAGCCGCTCTCCACCGCCGGGAGCGCGCCGCCGAGCGCGTCGATTTCTTTGAGATACTCTTCGACGCGCGCCTCGAGCTCGCGCGTCAACGCCTCCACGAAGTACGAGCCGCCAAGCGGGTCGGCGGTATCGGCGACGCCGCTCTCGCGGGCGATGATCTGCTGCGTGCGGAGGGCGATGAGCGCCGATTCCTCGGAGGGGAGTGCCAGCGCCTCGTCGCGGGAATTGGTATGCAGCGACTGCGTTCCGCCCAATACCGCCGCCAGCGCCTGGAGCGCGACGCGCACAACGTTGTTCGCCGGCTCCCGGGCGGTGAGCGTGCAGCCCGCCGTCTGCGTGTGGAAGCGCAGCATCATCGAACGCGGGTTCTTGGCGCCGAAGCGGTCCGCCATCAGCCGGCACCAGATCCGTCGCGCGGCGCGGAACTTCGCCACCTCCTCCAGCAGGTTGTTGTGCGCGCCGAAGAAGAAGCTCAGCCGCGGCGCGAAGTCGTCTACTTCCAAGCCCGCGGCCAAAGCCGCTTCGACGTACGCGACGGCGTCCGCGAAGGTGAAAGCGATCTCCTGGGCCGCGGTGGCGCCGGCCTCGCGTATATGATACCCCGAGATGGAGATGCTGTTCCAGGACGGCATGTTCGCCGCGCAGTAGCGGATGAGGTCGGTCGCCAACCGTAGCGACGGCGCCGGCGGGTAGATGTAGTTGCCGCGCGCGAAGAATTCTTTGAGGATGTCGTTCTGGACGGTTCCGCGGAGCTCGGCCGGGTCCGCCCCCTGCCGCCGCGCCAGCGCGACGTACATGGCCAGCAGCGTGGGCGCGGTGGCGTTTATGGTCATCGACGTCGAGACGTCGGCCAGCGGTATCCCGTCGAAGAGGGCGGCCAGATCGTCGAGCGTGGATATCGCGACGCCGGTCCGGCCCACCTCGCCGCGGGCGAGCACGGCGTCGGAGTCGTAGCCGCACTGCGTCGGTAGGTCGAAGGCGACGGAGAGGCCGGTCTGGCCCTGCGACAGGAGGTAGCGGTATCGTTTGTTGGTATCCGCGGCGGTGGCGTAGCCGGCGTACTGGCGCATGGTCCACAACCGGCCGCGGTACATGTCCGCGTAAACGCCGCGCGTGAAGGGCGGCGCGCCCGGGTCGCCCAGCTCGAGGCCGTAATCGACCGGGGCGTCTTCCGGTTTGTATACGGCCTTGACCTCTATGCCGGAAGTCGTCGTCACGCGGCGTTCGGCGCTCTCTCTATTTTTCCGCGTCATTCGATGACGACCAGGACGTCGCCCAGGGCGACGCCTCGTCCTTTTTCGATTTTGACTTCTTTCACGACGCCGCCGCGCGGTGCGCGCATAAGGTTCTCCATCTTCATGGCCTCGACGACGCAGAGGCCCTGGCCTTCGGCAACCTCGTCGCCGGGCGCGACCAGGACGTCCAGCACCATCGCCGGCATGGGCGCTTTCACCTCGGCCGCGGCCTGTTCGCCCTCGCCGGCCGCGCCCTTCAGCTCGCGGATGCGCCGCCGCCGCTCGTCCTCCACCGACACCGCGAGGGTGTGGCCGGCTACGAAGACGACGTAGCCGCCGCGCTCGTCGCGCCGCACCCACAGCTCGGCCGAGTTGCCGTCTAGTATCAACGAGTAGATAGCGTCGCGCGCGACTTCGTAGTAGTCGATGTCGCACGGCTCGCCGTCGACGGTTACGGCCGGCGACGGCCCTTCGCCCTCCACCGTGAGTTCGTACGTGCGGTTGCCTATGGTGGTCCAGTAGCGCATCAATCGCCTACGCTCTCGCGGCGGGCGGCCAACCGCCAGGCGTCGGTCGCCGGGCCGGCGCCGTCCGTATCGGCGGGCGCTGCGGCCCCGCGGAGGTGGCTGAGAAGGGTACAAAGTACCGCCGCCGCTTTCTCCTGCCTTTCGGCGTGGGAGGCCTCGGGCCGGAAATATTTTTCCACGAAAGAGGTGTCGAACTCGCCTTTTCGGAAAACCTCCGACGCCATGACCCAGCGGTGGAAGGGAATGGTCGTCGCGACGCCGTCGAGGACGAACTCGCCCAAGGCGCGGCTCATCCGCTCGACGGCCAGCGGCCGGTCCTCGGCCCATACCACCAGCTTGGCGATGAGCGGGTCGTAGTATATGGGCACCTCGTACCCCTGGGCTATGCCGCCGTCGAAGCGGACGCCCGGGCCGGAGGGTAGCCGCAGCCGCGAGATCGTCCCCGTCGCCGGGTAGAAGTTGTTGTCCGGGTCCTCGGCCGAGATGCGGCACTCGATCGCCGCGCCCCGGGGTTTTACGTCGTCCTGGGTGAAGGCCAGCGGCTCGCCGGCGGCTATGCGGAGCTGTTCCTCGACGAGGTCGACGCCGGTTACGAGCTCCGTCACCGGGTGCTCCACCTGAAGGCGGGCGTTCACCTCCAGGAAGTAGAAGTTGCGGTCGGCGTCGAGCAGGAACTCTATCGTGCCGGCGTTGGTGTAGTTTGCCGCGCGCGCCGCTTTTAGGGCGGCCCGGGCCATCCGCGAGCGCAACTCGTCGTCGAGGGCGGGCGAGGGCGACTCCTCGAGCAGCTTCTGGTGGCGGCGCTGGATGGAGCACTCCCGCTCGTGGAGGTGGACGACGTTACCGTGGGCGTCGGCGAGGATTTGGAACTCGACGTGGCGCGGCGCCACGACGCATTTCTCGACGTAAACGGCGTCGTCGCCGAAGGAGGAGCGCGCTTCGCTCCGGGCGTGTTTGAGGAGTTCGGGAAAATCGTCGGCGCGGGTGCACACGCGCATACCCTTGCCGCCGCCCCCGGCCGCGGCCTTTATCATCACCGGCCAGCCGATCTCGGCCGCCGCCCGGGCGATGGCGTCGTCTTCCCGCAGCTCGGGCGGCGAGCCCGGTATCACGGGAATGCCGGCCGCGGCCATCGTCGCCCGGGCGCCCTGCTTGTCGCCGGCGGCCCGCAGCGTCGCCGGCGACGGCCCGACGAAGACCAGGCCCGCGTCTTCGCACGCCGCGGCGAAGTCGGCGTTCTCCGCCAGGAAGCCGTACCCCGGGTGCACCGCCTCCGCGCCGGCCCGCCGCGCGACGTCGATAATTTTGTCTATACGAAGATACGACTCGCTCGCCGGCGCGGCGCCGACGTTGTAGACTTCGTTGGCGTAGCGGACGTGGGGGGCCGGCCGGTCGGCGTCGGAGTAGATGCCCACGCTCCGGATGCCGAGTTCCCGGCACGCCCGCATCACGCGGACGGCGATCTCGCCCCGATTGGCTATCAATACCTTTTTAAACATGAGAGGTCTTGGGTTTCGTAAGGCGCAGGTAGAACCAGTCGCCGCGGTCGTCCTCCACCTCTACCTCCAGGGCCGCGGCCGCGGCGAAGGCCCGGACCGTCTCGAGGTCCTGCTCGCGGCCCTCGCGCCGTACGCGGTAACCCGTCCGCACGACCTCCCCGCCGGGCAGCGTTACCGCGACGGCGACGCCGAAGACGTCGTCACCCGGGGGGACCGGCGTGGCCCAGATGTGGAGGCGGCCGCCGGCCTTTAGGACGCGCGCCGCCTCGGCCACGAGCGCGCGTTTGGCCTCGGCGCCCTTCACGTACATCAGGCCGAAGAAGACGGTGACGTGCTCGAAGGTGTTGTCGACGAACTGCGTGCGCGTCGCGTCGCCGACGAGGAAGATGGTGCGCGGCGGGCACTTGGGCCGGGCTGCGTTGATCTCGGAGACCTGTTGGTCCACGCCGATGACGCGGCCGGGGTACGCCCGGGCGATTACGCCCTCGCCGCCCGCGCACAGGTCGAGGATGACGGGCATGGGCTCGAGCGGGCCTAGACTGATTTCGACGCCGTCGCTCATTCGTCGGTCACCTTGTCCTCGGCGGCCGTGGCGAACAAAGCGACCGCGCCGAATATAAGAAAGTCGTTCATAGTCTCTACCATATTTACAACGGAATATTCCCGTGCTTCTTGGGCGGGTTCTTGTCGCGCTTGTTGCGGAGCATCTCGAGCGCTTGTATAATCCGAGGCCGCGTCTCGCGCGGCATTATGACCTCGTCGACGTAGCCCAGCTCGGCGGCGATGTAGGGGTTGGCGAATTTCTCGCGGAACTCGGCGACGAGTTTTTCCCGAAGCGCCTCCGCGTCCTTGGCCTCGGCCAGCTCGCGCCGGTGCAAAATGTTCACCGCGCCCTCGGGGCCCATCACCGCGATTTGCGCCGTGGGCCAGGCGTAGACCGTGTCGCCGCGCATGTGCTTGGTCGACGTCACGGCGTACGCGCCGCCGTACGATTTGCGGACGATGACGTGGACTTTGGGGGCCGTGGCCTCGCCGTACGCGTACAAAAGCATCGCGCCGTGTTTGATGACGCCGCCGTACTCCTGCGCCGTCCCGGGGAGGAAGCCCGGTACGTCGGAGAAGGTGAGGATGGGGATGTTGAAAGCGTCGCAGAAGCGGATGAAGCGCGCCGACTTGCAGGCGGAGTTGATGTCCAGGCAGCCGGCCAGCACCAGCGGTTGGTGGGCGTTGATGCCGACGGTCCGCCCGGCCATGCGCGCGAGGCCGCATATCATGTTGGGCGCGAAGTCGCGGTGAATCTCGAAGAAGTCGCCGTTGTCGACGACGTGCTGGATGACGTCCTTCATGTCGTAGGGTTTGTTAGGCGAGTCCGGGAGGAGCGCGTCGAGCTCCGGGTCGGCTCGAGCCGGGTCGTCGCCGGTCTCGACGTACGGCGGCTCGTCGAGGTTGTTCTGCGGCAGGAAGGATAGGAGGCGGCGAATTTCCTGCAGGCATTCGACTTCGTTTTTGGCGACGACGTGGCAGCAGCCGGACTTGGTGGCGTGGACGCGGGCGCCGCCCAGCTCCTCGAACGTCACCTCCTCGTTCATCACGGTCTTGATGACGTCCGGGCCGGTGAGGAACATATAGGAAGTGCCCTCCACCATGAAGGCGAAGTCCATGACCGCGGGGGAGTAGACGGCGCCGCCGGCGCAGGGGCCCATGATGGCCGCTATCTGCGGCACGACGCCGGAGGCTAGGGTGTTGCGCAAAAAGAAGTCGGAGTAGCCGGCCAGCGAGTCGACGCCGTCCTGGATGCGCGCGCCGCCGGAGTCGTTGAGGCCCACGATGGGCGCGCCCACGCGCACGGCGTGGTCGCACACCTTGCAGATTTTCTCGCCGTGGGCCTTGGAGAGGGTGCCGCCGAAGGAGGTGAAGTCCTGGGCGAAGACGAAGGTGAGGCGGCCGTCGACGCGGCCGTAGCCGGTGACGACGGCGTCCCCCGGGACGCGGCGCTCCTCCATGTCGAAGTCGTGGCAGCGGTGGACGACGGTGGCGTCGAGCTCGAGGAAGGTGCCCTCGTCGAGGAGGATGTCGAGGCGCTCGCGGGCGGTGAGCTTGCCGGCGTCGTGTTGTTTGGCGACGCGCTCCGGGCCGCCGCCCTCCAGCGCCCGGGCGCGTACCTTCGCCAACCTCTCGTAGAGTTCTTCGTTGGCCATCGACTACCTTTGCCCCAGCGACTTAATTCTCGGAGGGGACCGCTTCTTTTATGTACGTTACGATCTCGTCGGTGGTGGTGCCGGGCGTGAACAGGCGGCCTATGCCGACCTTTTGCAGTTCGGCGATGTCGTCCTCGGGCAGGATGCCGCCGCCCGTGATGACGACGTGCTCGGCGCCCTTCTCGAGCAAAAGCTCCCGGACGCGGGGGAACATCGTCATGTGCGCGCCGGATAGTATGGACAGGCCGACGACGTCGACGTCCTCCTGCAGCGCCGCCTCCACGATGGCCTCCGGCGTCTGGTGCAGGCCGGTGTAGATGACCTCCATGCCGGCGTCGCGCAGCGCCCGCGCCACCACCTTGGCGCCGCGGTCGTGGCCGTCGAGGCCCGGTTTCGCCACCAGTACGCGTATTCTTTTTCGTCCCATAAGCTACCTCGCTACGCACCAGGCCGGTTCGAGCCGGCCTAGAACATCGGCGTTTCCTTGTACTCGCCGAACTCCTCGCGCAAGACGTCCAGCGTCTCGCCCAGCGTGGCGTACGCCCGTGCGCAGGTCAGGAAGTGGGGCATGAGGTTGGTCCCGTCGCGCGCGGCCTGCCGCAGGCCGTCGAGCGC
>JAZGGY010000154.1:0-5876 GCA_036480675.1 bacterium
CATCCCCTTGTGCGCCAGCACCCGCGTGATCGCGCTCGTCAGCGTCGTCTTCCCGTGGTCCACGTGCCCTATCGTCCCCACGTTTACGTGCGGCTTCGTCCGCTCATACTTCGCCTTGGCCATGGTAATACCCGCCGCCAGCGCGGCTTAACGGTAAAGGGATACAAACCTACGCATTACCCCTATCCCGCCCAAATTTCCTCGAATTCGGATAGGGGCGCGTGTAGTTTTGACTTTGTTTTCTGGGGGTTAGGCCCCCAGCGTTGCAGCGATATCGTAAGCTACTATTTATAACAAAAAATTCCTTGCAAGTCAACCATTTTTTTACGTTTCCGGCGCGGCCCGCCGCCCCGTTATAAAAGCCACTTTTCCGGCTTGACGCCGCTAACCGATCCGGTAAAGTACTCCCCTATTCGTATCGGAGTTCTCCGAATATTTCGCCGAAACGTACGGCCCCCGGCGCCGTCGCTGTTGACACCGCTCGCCGGCAGTGATAAAATCCGCAGATATAGGCAGGTGCAAACGTGAAAAACAAACTAGCCATCAGCTTGATCCTGGCGTGCGTCGCCGCGGCGGCCGCAGCCGCGGCCAACGCCGCGCTGACCGACGATTTCAAACGGGCCGAGCGTTATTACGACGGTAAAGATTACGTAAGCGCGCTCCGGGTGTACCGGGACGTGCTGGAGCGCGACCCGGGCGGGCCCTACGCCGCCGCCGCCGGCCTCCGCGTCGGCATGTGCAACTTCGCGCTGGAGGAGTACGCCGCCGCGGCCCTCACCCTCGAAAAGTTCGGGGAGGGGTTCCCCACCTCTCCCTACCTCGACGACGCGACGTTCCTCGCCGCGCAGGCGTCCTTCCGGATGGGGGAATACCATCGCGCCCTGGAGCGTCTTTTACGCGTCGTATCCTTCGGCAAAAAGAGCCGCTACTACAAGCGGGCGGTACGCGGCATCGGCAACATCGCCGACGAGGCGCTCACCGCCCAACAACTACGCAAGAGGCTGGAGGATTACTACCCGTCGCCGGAAGCGGCCGAAGTATTATTCAAACTCGCCCAGCACCAGGTGGAGCGGCGGGACTACGAAAAGGCGGTGGTCCTCCTCGACGTCGTCGCGGAGCAGTACGCCGAGCTGGACGAGGGCCGCGAGGCCCAGGAGCTGTTGGCCTCCGTGCGCGACAAGCTGGGGCGGGAGCCGCTGGCGGTGGGCGTGCTCTTGCCGCTCTCGGGGGAATACGACGTATACGGCAAGGAGATGCGGGCCGCCGTCGAGCTGGCCGCGGCCGAGCACAACCGCTCGCGCCCGGGCGAGCCGGTGACCTTCGTATTCGAGGATACGGCCGGGACCGAAGAGGGCGCCCTGGAGGGCGCGCGGCGGCTCATCTACACCGAGCGCGTCATAGCCATAGTGGGGCCCGCGCTCACCAACAACGTGCGCGCGCTGGCGTCGCTGTGCCACGTCAACCAGGTCCCGGTATTATGTCCCGCGGCGACCGACGGCAAGGTGGCGCAGTTGAACGGTTACATCTTCGCCAACGGCCTGACCCACGAGGTGGAGGCCGCTAACATGGCCGCGTACGCCGTAAACCACCTGCGCCTGAAACGCTTCGCGGTCCTCTATCCCGCGAACGCGTACGGCATGGACCTGCGGGACGCCTTCGCGGAGGCCGTCGCCCGGGCGGGCGGCGAGGTCGTCGGCTCGGTGGAATACCCGCTCATTGACCCGAGCCTCGAGCCGGACAAGCGCGAGATCAACTACTTCCCCTTTACCAAGAAGCTGAAATGGCTCCGCGCCGACGCCGTCTACATCCCCGGCCACTACGACGAGATCATCCGCATACTGCCGCAGCTCACGTTCTCGGACGTCTCGTCGTACGTCCTCGGCGCCAACGGCTGGAACGAGAACCGCGTTATTCACATGGGGGGCAAGTACGTGGAGGGCACGTACTTCACCGCGGGCTTCTACGCCGATTCGCCGGACGCCGACGTCCGGGCGTTCGTCTCGAGCTATCGGCGCCAGACGACCGAGTTCCCCGACTACCTGGCCGCCTCCTCCTACGACGCCGCGAAAATCATATGCACCGTCCTCTACCCGCCGGCGGAGAACGGCGCCGAAATAAAGGCTCGCCTCGACGCGGTGGCGGACTACCGCGGCGTAACGGGACGCACGACGCTGCGGGGCGCCGACGGTATGCTGCGCAAAGAGGTCGCCATCCTGACGGTACAGGAGGGCGAGGTGGTCGAGGCGCCGCAGTGAAGCGGGCGACGGCCATCGCCTTGTCGGCGACGTTATGTATGGTCGCGTGCGGGCCCAAAAGGCCGGCCGGTTATTTTATATACGAAGGCCGGCGGGGCGACTCGGTGGCGGCGCTGAGCGCGCGCTTCGGCGGCGACGAGCGCTTGACGAAGACGCTGGCCCGAGAGGCCGGCCGCGACGCCGCGGCGCCTTTCGACGCCGGCGAACGCCTAACCGTCCAGTTCGAGAGCCTAAAAAAACATCGGGAGATACTCGAGACCTTCGCCCGGGTCCACCAGGCGCGCGGCGCCCGGGCGCGGGGCGACTACGCCGGCGCGCTCGAGGCGCTGAAGGCCGCCGCCGCCGCGGCGCCCGACGACCCGGCCATTACCTTCGAGTTGGGCGCGACGTACTACGAGGCCGGCGACTACGGCCCGGCCACGGCCTCCCTCGCCACGGCCCGCTCCCTCGCGCCGGAAGACGAGGAAGTGACGCTGACGTACGCGTTGGCGACGGCGGAGGCCGGCGACGCCGACGGCGCGGTCGCGGCGCTGGAGGAGCTGGCCGCCGCCCGGGCCGACTTCCTCTACGCCCGCTACGTCCTGGGCGAGGTCCAAATAAAAGCGGGCCGGTATCCCGCCGGCCGCCACCACCTCTTCGAGTACTTGAGACGGAACGACGAGGGGTTGGTGGCCGGGTACGCCCGGGAGGCGATAAAGGCTTCGGCCCGGGCGGAGATGGAGGCCGCGGCCCGGGCGTTGGAGGAAGCCGCCGGCGCGGGGGAAGAGGAAGCGACGCCGGCGCGCGAGGCCGGCCCGGCCGAATGACGATAAACATTTTCCCTTATTAATACAAAAAGCCCGGCGCGTGCCGGATTTTACTACGGAGGCAAGGGCCTTAAGGCCCTTGTCGGGGGCGACTAGCCAGTCGCCCCTACCTGAACAACGCCTTCACGCGGCCGAGGGAGGCGGGGGCGACGGCGGGATTCGTTCTTTTGAAATATTGTATGCGTTCGTTCCGCGTATCGGCTACGTAGATCCGCTTACCGTCCGGGGAAAAGGCGACGTCGAAGGGGGAATCGAATTCCCCCGGCCCGGACCCGAATATCCCCCATTTCCCGAGAAAGGAACCTCCCGGTGTGAAGTATTGGACCCGGTCGTTGCCGGTATCGGCTGCGAAAACGTTCCCGCCCGGGGCGACGGCGAGACCCAAAGGCTCGTCGAATTGGCCGTCGCCGACCCCGCTCGCGCCCCATTTGTCTAGGAAAGAACCGCTCCCGGTAAACCGTTGGATCCGGTTAAGTTCTATGTCGCCGACGTAAACTTCCCGGTTGCGGGTTACGGTAAGACACCCAGGCCACTCGAACTGGCCGTTGCCTGACCCGCGCGAACCCCACAAGCCGCGGAACGAACCGGTGGGAGTAAAATATTGGATACGGTCCAAGCCGGAATCCACTACATAGACCCGGCCTAGCGGCGCGACGCCGATACCATCAGGGCCGATAAATTCGCCGTGGCCGTACCCCCGCCGGCCCCATTTGCCGATGAAAGAACCCGACGGCGTGAAGTATTGGACGCGGCAACTATCGTAATCCGTTACGTAAACGTCGCCGTTGGGGGCTACGGTAAGATACTCGAGATCGTCGAATTGGCCGTTGCCGGACCCCCTCGAACCCCACTTGCCGAGGAACGACCCGCTCGGGGTGAAGAACTGGATGCGGTTTAGGCCGGAATCCCCTACGTAAACGTTGCCGTTAGCGGCCACGCTGACCGTACGAGGAAAACCAAACTGGCCGTTCCCCGTGCCGCGCGAGCCCCACTCGCCCTCGTACAACCAGGCGCTGAAAGCCGTCGCCGCGAGCGCCGCCGCCGTTGCGATAATTAATACGCTCTTCATATTTTAACCTCCTACCTAAACAACGCCTTCACCCGGCCCAACGACGTCGGCGCGACGGTCGGCTCGTTGCGATTGAAGTACTGGATACGATAATTACGTTTATCGGCGACGTACACCCGGGAACCCGTCGGTGAAACGGCGACGCCGCCCGGATACTCGAATTCGCCGTTGCCTGAACCGCGGGTGCCCCACTCGCTAAGGAACGAACCTTGGGCGGTATAATGGCGAACGCGGTGGTTCGCCGAATCGACCGCGAAACCTGTTCCATCGGGCGAAACGGCGACGCGCAGGGCCCCTACCGGTCTCCAATGCTTTCCCCACCTGCCGAGACAAGAACCGTTCCGCGTAAAATATTGGACGCCGGTGTTGTAATTATCCGCTACGTAGACGTTCCCCCAGGGCGCGACGGCGATCCCGTGGGGGAGACTGAACTCGCCCGGGCCGTTGCCGAGCTTACCCCACTTCCCGAGAAAATAGCCCTTGGAGGTGAAGTATTGTACGCGGTCGTTTTGCGTATCGGCGACGTAAACGTTGCCGTTCGGCGCGACGGCTACGCCCCAGGGGCTACTGAATTGGCCGTTGCCGGACCCTGATGAACCCCATATCCCCAGGAAGGAACCGTTTGAAGTGAAGTATTGAACGCAACCTTTACCGCTGCCCACAACGTAAACGTTGCCGTTAGGGGCGACGGCGACGCCTATAGGGGTGACTAGGTTTCCCACGTACCACATCCCTAAGAAGGAACCGGTCGCGGTGAAGTATTGAATGCGGAAGTTATGGAATTCCGCTACGTAGACGTTACCGTTCGGGGCCACCGCTACGTCCACCGGCGTGTACAGTTGGCCGGGACCGGACCCGAAAGACCCCCACTGGCCCTCGTAGACCCAGTCGCCGGATGCGCAAACGGCCGCCAGCGCCGTCAGCGCCGCGGCCGTCGTTATCGCTAGCTTCTTCATTTCCCTTTACCTCCTCGGGTTACTTACTAACCTCTGCGATTAACCATAACAGAAAACCGCAAAAAAACAACTAAAAAGGGCCGGCACTAAGGCCTAACACTACTACAAGGGGATTAAGCCCCTTGTCTACCTAAACAACGCCTTCACGCGGCCGAGGGAGGCGGGGGAGACGGCGGGTTTGTTGCGGTTGAAGTATTGGATGCGGTTATTCCCCGAGTCGGCGACGTAAATCCGCGCCCCGCTCGGGGAAAAGGCCAGGCCGTGAGGAGAGGCGAACAAGCCCGGGATGTTATGGCCGAACTTACCCCACTTGCCCAGGTAGGAGCCCGTCGGCGTAAAGTACTGGATCCGGGCATTGGAACTGTCGGCGACGTAGACGTTGCCGTCCGGCGCAATAGCTATGCCGACCGGATTGTTTAATTGGCCGTTGCCGGAACCCTCGGAACCCCATTTCCCGAGGAAGGAACCGGTAGGGGTGAAGTACTGTACGCGGTGGTTGTATTGGTCCGCGACATATACGTTCCCGTTCCGCGCAACCGCAACGGCCCTAGGGGGACTAAATTGGCCGTTGGCGGATCCCTTCGAACCCCACTTCCCGAGGAACGAGCCGGTAGCAGTGAAGTATTGGATGCGGTAGTTTGATCGGTCCCCTACGTAAACCCGGCCGTTAGGGGCGACGGCAATCCCACTCGGGTGGTCGAATTGCCCGTTCCCCGTTCCGTGCGTACCCCACTTGCCGAGGAAGAACCCGGCCGCGGTGAAATACTGGACGCGGTCGTTCCCATAATCA
>JAZGGY010000155.1:0-2826 GCA_036480675.1 bacterium
GGCCGACGCGGCGGTGGAGGACGCGGGGCCGACGATATTGCGCACCCTGGGCCTCGAGCCGCCCGGCGGCGTCGACGGCGTCCCCATGGAATCGGGGCCGCGTTAGCGGCCTTTTTTCTTGAGGGTAAGAACGGCCTCGGCCCGGGCGAGGTCTTCGGGGAAGGTTATTTTGAAATTATCGCGTTCGCCCTCGACGGATACGACGCGGCCGCCGGCTCGCTCGACCGCCGCGGCGTCGTCGGTTACGTCCCACTTCTCGCGCGCCGCCGCCCGGTAGGCTTCGGCGACGGCGGCCAATTTGAAGGCTTGCGGCGTTTGTGCCGCGCGTAGGGCGTCGCGGGTAAGCGTGCTTTCGACGGCGCCGTCGGCGCCGATTTGCTTCACGGTGTCGACCAGCGGGACCGCGGGTACCGCGCCGTCGGCCGTCGCGAGCGCCGCCAGCAGCCGGCGCACCAGCGCCCGGGTCGCCAGGGGGCGCGCCGCGTCGTGGATGAGGACCGCGGCGTCGGCGGAGGCGAGCGCCGCCGCGGCGGCCAACCCCGAGGCCGCCGAATCGCGCCGTACCGCGCCGCCCGCGACGACGGCCCGAACTTTATCGAAGCCGTAATTCGACGCGAGCCGACGGAGTTTATTTTCGGAGCCCGGCCCGGCCACCGCCACTACCGCTTCCACCTCTTCACAATCCTCGAAGAGGGCCAGGCCGTAATATACTAAAGGGCGCCCGGCGAGGGGCGCGTAAATTTTGTCGTGGCCGCTCATGCGGCTGGAGGAGCCGGCGGCCAGGACTACGGCCGCGACCCGTACCGCATGTCGCTTTTCGTCTCCCACCGCTCAGCTCGGCCCGCCGCTAACGTAATCCTGGGGGCCGGGTATCTTGCCGAAAATCATACGCCCGGCCGCGGTTTGGAGCACGCTCGTGATGAGGACGTCCAGCGCTTTGCCGATATGCGCCCGGCCGTCCTCTACAACGACCATAGTCCCGTCGTCGAGGTAGCCGATACCCTGGCGGGCCTCCTTTCCCTCTTTCACCACTTGCACCGCCAACATCTCGCCGGGAAGTACGACGGCCTTGAGGGCGTTTGCCAGGTCGTTTAGATTCAAGATCTTTATGCCCTGGAGCTCGGCCACTTGGTTTAGGTTGTAGTCGTTAGTCACCAGGCTGGCGTCGAAGTCTTTCGACAGCCGCAGCAACTTTTCGTCCACCGTGGGTACGTCGGGGTACTCCTGCTCGAATATTTCGACGCGGGCGAGAGCGGATTTCTGGATTTTATTTAGGATCTCCAGGCCGCGTCGGCCCCGGTTCCTTTTGATGGGATTGGACGAGTCGGCTATGAGCTGCATTTCTTTTAAAACGAATCGCGGAATGACGACGGTGCCCGGCAGGAAACCGGACTCGATGACGTCGGCGATGCGGCCGTCTATGATGACGCTGGTGTCGAGTATGTTGAGGATCGCGCCGCCCTGCCGGGGCTCGAGGGAGGCGAGGAGGGGCAAGTCGTGGAGCTTGGCCGCGCCCAGCATCGTCCCGGTGTAGCCGCAAACCAATACGATTAAGACGTATAGGTATTCGGGCGCTTCCACCGTTTGCGATAGGGCGTAGGCGAGGAGGTTCCCGCCTATAAGGCCCGCGATGAGGCCCAACGTCGCAGCCACCAGCGTCTGGACCGAGTACCGTTCCAACAGGATTTCGGCCAGGACGATCAGGCAACCGACGGCGAAGCCGAGGACCACCCCCCAGAAAGGCGCCGATTCTACCTTGGATATGAAGGGGGCGAAGAAGTAGCCGACGACCGACGTCGCGGCGATAAGTAGGAACCTTAAAATGTGGAGCATCTTATTTCGCGGCCCGCGCCGCTAAGTTGAAAACAATTCGTCGGCGAGGCGCCGCGCCAGGTCCGCGTTGAAGCCGCGGCGCGCGAGAAACGACATGGCAGCCGCCCGGCCCTTCCGTTCACCTTTATCCCTCAGCGTCTCGAGGCGGGGAGCGAGCGCCCGCTTCGCCAGCGCTTCCTCCCCCTCGTCGACGTTTTCGGCGAGCGCCGCTTCCACATCTTCCCGGGCGACGCCCTTGGCCGCGAGTTCCACCCGCAACGCCCGACGGCCCTTGGGCTTGAGTCGCACGCGGTCCCGGACCCAGGCGCCGGCGAACGCCCTATCGTCGACCAAACCGCCCGCCGCCAGGAGTTCGACCGTGCCGGCTACGACGGCGACGTCGTAGCCGTACCGCCGGAGGCGCTGCTCGAGCTCGTGCCGGCTTCGCAGGCGGTTGCGCCAGTACCTCAGCGCGCGCGCGTAGGCGCGGTCGACCTCCGCGGCGAAGGCCATCCGCCGAAGCTCGTCTTCGGCAAGCTCTCGGCCTATCTCGAGGCCTAAGTCGCTTGCCGCCGCGGCCGAGAGCCCCACCGCGAACGCGCCGTCGACGAATACCGATACCCGGTCGGGCCGGCGTTTTTGGCGCTCGAGGGCCGTGATCGTGGCCACGTCGGCGTTATTTCGCCTCGGCGGGGGTTTCCTCCGCGGGGGGCGGCCCTTCCGGCGACTTTATCCCGATATCCGCTCGCACCGCCGTCTCGAGCTCCCGCGCGAGTTTTGGGTTTTCCTTTAAAAATTTTATGGCGTTGACGCGGCCTTGCCCCAGCCGCTCGTCGTCGTACGAGTACCACGTCCCCGACTTCTCGGCGATTTTGCGCGCCACACCCAGGTCCAGCAGATCGCCCAGGGCCGATATGCCCTCGCCGTAGACGATGTCGAACTCGGCCTGGCGGAAAGGCGGCGCCACTTTGTTCTTTACGACTTTGACGCGGACGCGGTTGCCGACCGCGACGT
>JAZGGY010000156.1:0-3758 GCA_036480675.1 bacterium
CGATGGCCACCAGCGCGGCCACCAACCTCGTCACCGAGGGCATCAGCTCCATCCTCAGCATGATCCCCGGCCTCGGCATGATAACGAGCCTCCTCGGCTTCCAGAGCGAGGGCCTGGTGACGCGGCCTACGCTGGCGATGGTGGGCGAGCGCGAGCCGGAGTTCGTCGTCACGCAGGAGCGGATGCGCGCGCTTATGTCGGGAGGTAGGTCGGGCTACGGCTTCGGCCCGGGCGACTTGGGCGCCCCCAACGTCAACGTCGGCTCCCCCAACGTTAACGTCGAGGTGAGCGTGGCCCCCGGCGTCGACGCCGACATCCAGACGGCCTACCGCGCCCGGGCCGGCGAGGCGAGATTGTCGCAGCTCGAGGGGTAAATTCCCCGAATAAATTGACTCGTAGTTAAAGGCCGCGGTCGGCGTAAAAAAAGGAGCCCGAAGGGCTCCTTTACTTACGAATCGAGGTCGCCGCTCAGCGGAACAGCGCCTTCACGCGCCCCACCGACGCCGGCTCCACAGGGAAGAAGTTTTTCGGGCAGTGGACCCGATAGATGTAGCTGTTGTCGATGCACCCTATCCACAGGCGGCGGTTGTTATATGCCAGCCCCCGGGGCGACCCGGCGGGCGACGGGAAGGACGCCGCGATCGAGCCCGTGGGCGTATGGGCGTAGATGTAATCGCCGCTACCCCGCCACAAGAGGTTGTTGCGCCAATCGTATGCGCAGTCGTAGCGGGAGCGCGTGCCTAGCGGGAAGGAGTTTACGACGTTGCCGTTCAACCAGTGGGTGAACATGAAGTCGGGCATGTTGTCGGTAGTGAAGATGTGGGTTGTCCCCTTACCGCCGTCGCCGCTGGACCGCGGCGCGATGCCGAACGGGTCGTGCCCGGCGTCCCACGACGAATAGACGCTGCCGGTAAAAGCGCGCGCCCGGTAGACCGAGTTGTTACTTACGCAGCCGACCCAGAGATAAGAGGGGGTGGAGAACGCGAGGCCGCTGTTGGCCCCGTCCCACCGCACGACGTACCAATCGTACACTTTGCCTGTGTCGGGGTTCATACGATAAATGACGCCCCGTTCGTTCCCGTCTACCACGTACAGGTACCCGGCCGCGCGGGCCAGGCCCCGGGTATTGGCGCCCGCCGGCGACCGGAAGGAAGCCTCGATCTGTCCCAAATAAGCATCCGCGGCGGAGGCGGTCAACAGGGCGACGACCAGAGTTATCGCAAAACGTTTCATCATAGACTAACCACCTTTCGGAATAACTATGGCGAATAATGAGCTTGGCATTTTAACCGCCAGCCGCCCGATAGTCAACCTTTAAATTCAGGATTATGCCGTCGCGGCAAGGCCGCCGCCAATATACGACTACCGGTAACGGCCCCACGACGACGCGAACCCGGCTCGCCGCGAAGGCGGCCCGGCTCTTTCTGTATGGAAATACCGCCGGTTACGACCGGCGGCGCTTAACCTGCTTCCCCTCGAGTAGCGTCGGTTTCAATCGCGGGAACGCCGCCCCGACTTAAGTCGCGCCCCCGGCCGCTACCACACCCCCGGCACCAGCCGGTATCGCGTCTTCCTGGCGTACGCTTCGTACCCGGCCAGCTCCCGCCGAAGCGTCCGGTCCTCCAGCGCCGTGCGCTCGATAACCGCGGCCAGCGCCACCGCCGCCGGTATCAGCGCCCACAGCGACCCCAGCATTAACGCCAGCGCGACGACGAACGCGGCCGCGCCCGCGTACCCCGGATGCCGCACGAAGCGGTACGGGCCGCCCTCGGCTACCGTGTGGCCCCGGTCCGTCTGTATCCTCACCGTCGCCGCGAAGAACTTGTTGGCGGCCATGGCCCATACCGTGAGCGCCCACCCCGCCGCGACGACGACCCGGGCAAGCGCCGCAGCGAGCGCGTCCGCGTCCGCACGGGCCTGGAGGGCTGGGTAAGGTCAAAGCGCTGTTCCGGTAGGGGCGACGGTAAGGATAAAGTAGGGGCCGACCTTTAGGTCGGCCCGGTTGTGGTTTCGTAGGGGCGACTGGCGAGTCGCCCGGCGTGGGCAAGGGCCCGGGGGCTGAAGCCCCCTGTTAACCGCCCCTTGTCCGGGTCCAACCCTATCTTCGTCGAAGAATCCCTCGGCCGCACCCGGGCGTTGTTCCGGTAGGAGCGTACAGCTGTACGCCCCTTTGGCACGGGCCCGTGCGGCCCCTTTTTCCCTAAAATAAACATATGTCAACTAAATAGATAATGATTAGGATAGTTTTTACTTGAATTGGGTACGGGCCGGTGTCATAATATTCGCATAGGGTACATTAATAAGTTTAACCGGGCGATTTCCTAAGGGGGTTTGGGTTATGCCCGGAGCGGAGGAAACGGGAGTACGTAACGAACGCGGCCGGCGGTCCGGTCGCTCATAAGAGAATACTGCCCGGGTTCGGCCTCGTGCCGGCCCGGCCTTTTTTATTCACAACCGGCTCAGCGGCGCAATAAAAGAGAACTGTTATAGATCGAAGAGGAGGTAGAACGATGAAGATGGGTTTAGTTATTTTGACGGCTGCGGTTCTCGCCGCCGGGACGGCTTTGGCGGACGTTGCCGGAAAAGTCAAAGAGATCATCGTCGAGCAGTTGGGCGTGACGTCGGAGCAGGTTACGCCGGAAGCCTCGTTCGTCGAGGACCTGGGCGCCGATTCGCTGGACACGGTAGAGCTCGTAATGGCGCTGGAAGAGGAATTCGACATCCAAATACCGGACGAAGAGGCGGAGAAGATAACGACCGTACAACAGGCGGTCGACTATATAATCAACAAGAAAGGCGAGTAGCTGAACCGGGTGTCGCGGTCGAGGCCGGCTTTGAGGGAAAATTAGCGCCGGCCGCGCGCGGGTTTTCCGGCCGGCGGGGCTCCGCCGCGGCGGATGTTTCCGGCTCCGTACGGGGGGTGTCGTTAGGCATCGTCGCGACCTCGCTCGTTCACGCCGCCAACTTCCCCCGCAGCACCGTGACCGCCTTTCCTCCCAGCTTGACGCGGTCGCCCGCCAGCGTCACCCTCACGACGCCGCCCCGAGGCGAGGCCTGGTACGCCACCATCTCCTCGCGGCCGAGCTTCGCGCCCCAGTAGGGTCCCAGCGCGCAGTGGGCCGAGCCCGTCACCGGGTCCTCGTCGATGCCCGCGCCCGGCGCGAAGAACCGCGAGACGAAGTCGTGTTCGCGCGAGGCCGCGAGCGCCGTCACCATCGCGCCGCGGACGTTAAGCTCGCGCAGTCGGCCTATGTCCGGGCGGGTATTCCGGACCGCTTCCTCCGCGGCCACTTCCACCAGGTAGTCGAACCGCGTCTTGCCGACGTACGTGGCTTCCGCGACGCCCAGCGCCTCCAGTAGGCCCGGAGGGGTCTCCGCCTCCTTCGGCGCCGTGGCGGGGAAGTCCAGCTCGAGCCAATCGTCTTTACGTTCCGCGGTCAGGAGGCCGCTCTTGGTGTGGAAGCGGGCCTCCTCGGCCGGCGGCAAGTAACCCTCCGTCCACAGTACGTGGGCGCTGGCCAGCGTGGCGTGGCCGCACAGCTCCACCTCCACCGTCGGCGTGAACCAGCGCAGGTTGAAGCCGTCGCCCTGGCGATAGAGGAACGCCGTCTCGGAGAGGTTCATCTCGCGGCCCACGTTCTGCATCCAACCCTCGTCGGCCGGGCCCTCCAATATGCACACCGCCGCCGGGTTGCCGGCGAACGGCTCCTCGGTAAAAGCGTCCACCTGGTAGATGGGGACTTCCATTACTGCTCCTC
>JAZGGY010000157.1:0-3783 GCA_036480675.1 bacterium
AGGTCGCGCGCCGCTCGCCGACGCGGCCTATTATGCGGTATGTCATCACCCCGACTTAACGCCGTCTCGTACGGCTTTCGAACGCTGTGGCCGACAGGCCGAGGTTTACAGCTAACGCGATAGGGGACGGGCCACGCGAAGACAACGTTCACGTAAGGCCGCGTTACGGACAAGAGGCACTTGTGTTTAAAGCGGTGATGGAAGGACGCGGTGACTAGGACCGCCAAGATTTGGCTGGTAATCGTCCTCGTGGCGGTGGTGCTGTTGCTCTGCTGCGTCGTGACGCTGGCGGCGGGTATATTCCTGGCCGGCGTCTTCAACGTCGACGACATAATAGAGGTAGCACAAGGGCCGGGCTCGCCGCGCGTCACGCTGGCGAGCTACGAGCGGGTCCAAATAGGCATGACGTACGACGAGGTCGCCGCCGTCTTCGGCGGCCCGGGCGTCCGGACCGCGCAGGTAAAAGTGGGCGGCGAATGGCTCGAGTTCTACAGCTGGAAGGATATAGGAGACGGCCACGCGACGATCGTGTTCAAGAACGGCCGCGTCTCGGAAAAAAACCAGAATGGGTTGAGGTGACGGCAGCGGACGACTTGGGTTATTCTTTCGCGATCGTCCCCAGGTCGTAATATTCCAATATCTCCTCGAGGAGTTCCATCTTCCAGCGCTGGTCCTTCAGGTCGTAATACGCGTACGTGCCGAGGACCTTCTCGCGGCCCCACGGCGACGACATCAACCCCTCCATCTTCTTTTGATTTTCCCGGAACAACTTCTGCGCGTCGCCGTCGCGGTTGTACGGGAAATCCTTAAACGTCAACGCGTCTACGACGGCGGCGACCTCAAAGTCGCAATATAATTTACCGGCGTCCTCTTCGGCCGACAAGACCACGTCGCCGTACGTCAGGCCGGAGCCGTATTTGCAAGATAGGCGGTAGGTGGGCCCTTCGGGAGCGCCGACGCCGCTTTTCTTCCCGGGGGTGGCCTTCTTAGTAGCCGGTTTTCCTTTGGCCTTCTTCGGCGGGGCCTCCGCCTGGCCCACGCTCCGTTTCTTTCCTTCGCCGGCGGGGGGCGATTCGCCCAGCTTATACGTCACCGTTTTGCCGTCCGCCGTCAGCGTTACGCCGGCGGCCGCCATCGCCCGCAAGAAGGCGGCCAGGTAAGTTTCTTCCACGGCGGTTTCTTCGCCGTCCACTTGCATCCAGAGGTCCTCGGCCGTCAGCTCGGCGAGGTCCCACACGACGGGGAAGGCGTAGCTCGAGCCGGTGGCGGCGAGTTCCTCGAAGAAGCTCCGCGCCTCCTCGTCCTCTATTTGCGAAACGATTTTCGCGAAGCCGTCTCGGCTTAGGTTTCCCTCCGCGGTGCCGTGACTCAGCTGCGCCCAGGCGAGGAGCGAAGACAGTACGATAAACGCCGTTCTGTTGAACATAAACCGGCCCTCCGGTTAAATTTATTTAGGAACCCTCGTTCGGCAGCGTCTATGCGCCGTTATCCTTTATGAACAATATATAGCGGCCCGACTCCACGCGGGAACCGCCGCTATTTTCGAGGCCGGCCGCCAACCGCCGCGCCAGCTCGGGCCTCGTCTCCTTATCCAGGAGGACCAAATAGCCCTCCCGGTAACGCTCCTCGACGTACGCGGGGTCCACCCGCGTCCACGCTGGGTTCAGCATCAACCTCTCGGCGCCGCCGAAACCGGGCATAAGGCGGTGGAGGTAAAAGAGGTGCGTCGGCGTCTCGTCGGCGGTTACCATCACTACGCCGGGGTAGTGTACATCCTCCAGGTGTCCCTTGAGCGGCTGCCAGTCCCGCCGGCCGTACACGAATTGGCCTACGGCGCCCGACGCCAGCTGGACGTATACGGCTACCAGGAGGATCGCGGCGGCGGCCTTTGGCGCCCGACGATACCAGAAATAGAACGCGAAGGCCAGCGCCGTCGCGGCCGCGGCCACGGCCACCGTAAGCAACCAACCGCCGTTCCCTTCCGCGAATTCGGGTGTTATCCAACCGACGAAAGGGCCCCGCACCCGGGAGGAATCCGCCCAGGCGCCGGCGAAGAGCGCCGCCCCGGCCAGTACGGCCGCGCCTACGTTACCGATCTTCCGTCGGCCGAATTTCGCGAGCCAACCGCCGGCAACGACGCACATCGGCGCCAATACGGGAGTGAGGTATATTTCCCTTTTGAACCTGACTACCATCAGGACTACCAACGACAGGACGACCCACAAAGCCACGACGAGGCGGTCCGGCCGGTCTCGCCAGGTATCCTTCGACGCCAGCAGCGCGGCAAGGCCGAGGAAGAAGAACGGCGCGACGCCCTTCAGGAAGGTTACGGCGGAATTATAATAAAAAAGAAATCTTAGCGGCGATTCGCCGGGTTGTATTTGGGGCGCGATGCCGTCGCCCCGGTACAGCATGACGTAGCCGGCGTAGTGCTCAAGGAAATAGTCGCCGTGTTTTGCGTACATGTAGACGTGCCAGGGAGCCGCGACGGCCAGCCCTATGCCGGCGGCCAGCGCGAGGGCGCCGACGTCTCGCATCCTGTTCGGCCGTCCGCTCGGGCTGAGGACGGCGGCCGCGGCCGCGGCGACGAAGACGAACGGCACGGCGATTTTGGTCATAAGGGCCAGGCCGAAAGCGAGGCCGCACAAGACGGCCGTCAACCACCTGCGGTTCCGGTAGTATTCCACCCATAACCAAAACGTCAGCAGGACGAAAAACGCTACCGGCGCGTCGAATTGCGCCATGCGGCTCACGCGCACGAAATTGGGCAACGCGGCCAGAGCGCCCGCCGCGTACAGGCCGGCGGTACGGCCGTAGAGCCGCGTCCCCAGAAGGTAAGCCACCGGTATGGCGGCGAGGCCCAACAACGCGGCCCACAGTCGCGCGGCGAACTCGTTGGGCCCGAACAGTTTCATCGTCGCGCCGGCCAACCATACGAACAGCGGCGGGTAGCAGGCGTTCGCCATGCGGTGGGGGCAGTAGTCGTTCTGGTCGAGCCAGGCGTTGTCTTCGGCTACGGCCCGGGCGCGGAGCGCGTAAAAAGGCTCGTCCCACGGGCGTAGGTCGTAGCGGCCCAACGTGACGAGCCCCAAAGCCGAGGCGAGCATGACCAATAATAATATTATCGCGTGTTTACTCAATGCGGTCGCCTTTTACCCGCGGGCGGGCCGCTAGGCAGGGGATTTTTGAATATCTTTCTTCCGGCCCCGCAAGAAGGTCGCGGCGTGCTTGGCGTACTTCTCGGCCCAGTAGCGGTTGTGGCCTATTTCTTCTTCTGAGAGCTTCCTAATCACTTTGGCGGGCGAGCCGAGGGCGAGGACGCCGGCCGGGATTTCCTTGCCCGGCGGTACGAGCGAGGCCGCGCCGACGATGGCGCCGTCGCCCACTTTGGCGCCGTTCAGCACGATGGCGCCCATGCCGACCAGGCAGCCGTCGCCCACCTCGCAGGCGTGCAGGATCGCGCCGTGGCCTACCGTCACGTACGCGCCCACGACGAGGGGTAGATCGTCCTCCAGGTGACCAATGCAGAGGTCCTGGATATTGGTGTGCTCGCCGACTATTATCTCGTTGATGTCGCCGCGCAGGACTACGCCCGGCCACACCGAGGCCCGGTCGCCCAACGTCACGCGCCCCAAAACCAGCGCCGTGGGCGCGACGTAGACGCCCCGCCCCAGTTGGGGTTCGTATTCTAAATAGTTTTCTATCATGCATTCTCCTCGTACGCTTGGAGGGGAAAATTAACACATGGTGCCCAAGGTGTCAACGTCGGCCGCGGCCGAAAAT
>JAZGGY010000158.1:0-2857 GCA_036480675.1 bacterium
CGCCGGCCTCGCGCGTTACCCGAAGCGCTTCCTCCAGCCGTAGGTCGCCGTCCCCGCCCGTTATAATCGTGGCCCCGGCTTCGGGTAGTTTCTCTCGCGGCGATTTCGAGACCAGCCCCATCGCCACTTGGCGCGCCCCCAGAAGGCGGCGGAGAGCGTTTCGTTCTTTGGCGTTTACCCAAAAGCGGTCCGCGGGCACGGGCCCGTTGGCGGCGGCGGCGACGACGGCCGCGCCGAGTTTGCCGAGCTTCTTGCCTTCTGTCGGCGCGGCGTAGACCAGGAGATCGTCTATGGCGGGTTTGACGGCGTACGGCTCGACGGCGAGGATATTTTGGCCGTGTAGTCGCGGGACGACGTTGCCGCGGCCTGCCGCTTTGGCGCTGAGCCACCCGGCGTCCCACACGTCGCCGACCAGCTTCTGCTCCTCTTCGCTGAGCCGGCTCAGGTCGGGGGCGGCGGCGAATTCGGCCGTCAGCACGAGTACGTCGTCGCGTTTGAAATCGAGCGGGACCGGCAGCGCGACGGCGGCCGTTTCGCCCACGGAGGCGGCGTAGCGCCGCGAAACGTACGCCAGCAATTCCCACAGGAAAGGCGGGAAAATGGGCTCGTAATCTATTACCCTCGTGACGGGTTTGATTTTAACGTGGGGGGCGGGGCGGGTTGCGGTCCGGCTGGCGAAGCCCACGGCCGGTTTGTTGCCCAATTCGACTTCGACGCGGGTTCCGGGGGCCGGGGCGTCTTCTCCCTCGAGCTCGTACGTGAGGGGTCCGAAGGGAGGCCGTGTAAAGAGGACGTCGATAAATTTTTCGCGGGCCAACGGTTAATAATAACATAAAGCCGGGCGGCATGTCGTCAACCGCCCGGCTTTGCGACCGCTTGCTTAAACTTAATCTTCGTCGTCCCCGGCTTCCAGGAAGTTGGCTTCGAACGTGAAGCTTCCCCCGACGAATTCTTCCAGGGCTATCATGGTAGCTTTCTCTTCCTCGAGCTTATCCTCGTATTTTGCGTATTCGTCGAGTATTTGACGGGCCCGGCGTGCGATAGCGAGGACCGTCGCGAAGTCGTTGGGGGAATTCACGAATACTCTCTCGATCATTTCTTGTTCGTCCGCTTCCATCGCGGGATAACCTCCGCCTTCTACACGGGTTGACCGCGGGGCGATGGACTATTCCTGTTCCTCGCCGGCGGGTGGCGCGGCCTCTTCCGGCGGCGGCGTTTCGCTTCCGCTATCTTCGCCGCGTTCGGGCCCCGGCAAGTCGGCCGGCCAGGTAACGTCTTCTTCGCCCATGTGTTCTATCATCCACCGCGCCGACGACGCGTAGTCGGAATCGGGGTACGAGGCCAGCAGGGCCCGGAATTTATCTTTGGCGGTGGCGTAGTCATTCAGCTCTTCGGAGTACAGGAAACCGGCCATGAATAGCGCTTTGTCGGCGCCGTCGCGTTCCGGAAAACGCTCTACGAACTTCTCGTATCCCTGGATCGCTACGATGGGAGTAGCGGCCCCCTCGGCCTTGGCCATCAGTTCGTCCGGGCCCATGTCGTCGTACGTTCGGGCCCAGTCGAAGCGCTCCACTTTGTATTTACGTTCCAAGTCGACGAAGGCCTGCTCGAAGTATTCGCGACGTCGTTCGTCGAGGAGTTTGGAGAATATGCGGTCTTTCACCTCGTCGAATTCCATCTGCCGGAAATCGCGGCGCCGGTCTACTTTGAATATGTGGAAGCCGTCGTCCAACTCGAACGGGCCCGCGATGTCGTTCTCCGCAGCGGCGAAGAGGGCCTTCTCGACCTCCTCGTTTTGACCTATCCCTTGGATATAACCTCCGGGGCGGATCCAGCCGAGCAGGCCGCCGTTGTTCTTCGTAGCCAGGTCGGTGGAATACAGTTTAACCAGCGACTCGAAGTCTTCGCCTGCTCGCGCCCGTCTAAGCATTTCGCGCGCCTCGGCCGCCGTCTTCACGACGATCTGGCGGGCGAGGACGCCCTCCTCGATGACGTATTCGTCGCGGTGGGCGTTGAAGTAATCGCGGGCGTCGCTCTCCGGCAGAAGTATCCGGTCCCGTATGCGGTAGCTCACATGCTCCAGCGGCGTGTACTTTTCTTCGCTGCGTTCATCCACCAGGAAGATATGATAGCCGAGGTCGCTGGGCGTCACGGCGGAGGGTTTTCCGGGCTCAAGGCCGAAGACGATTTCACGGAAGTTCTCGCAATTGCCCACCTGGAACGGCGTCTGGCCTTCTTTAACCTCGCCTATAAGGCCCCCTTGGTGTGCCGTATATTCATCCTTGGATACCTCGGCCGCCACGGCGCCGAAGTCTTCGCCGGCGGCCAAACGCGCCAGCACTTCTTCGGCTTCCGCTGGGTTCTCCACCAGGATGTGGCGCAGCTTTACGCTAGCCGGCTCCAGGAATTCGCTTTTGTGCGCCTCGTAATAGCGCGCGACCTCTTCGTCCGGGACGCCGAGCGTGTCCGCGACGTAGCGTTGGAAATACGTCGACGCCAGGATGCGGATGCGCGCGTCTTCGACGTCGCGTTTGACGCCCGGGTCTTTATGGAGCTTGACGCGTTCGGCTTCGGCGACGAGCAATTTATTCTTTATCCAGATGTCGAGGAGCATCTTACGGCCCTCGGGGCCCTGGTAGGAGCGACGTTCCATCGGGTCCATCAGCTCGAGCATCCCGTCGATATCGCCCTCGGTAATTTTCTCGCCGCCCACGACGGCCACCACCGCGTCGGGCGACCGCTCTTCGTCGTTGCCGCCCATTTTACTTGCGGCTATCGTCGCGAGAGCGGCCAACGCGAATACGAGAAGCCTCTTCCAATTCTTTGCGCGCGTCATATCCGCACCACCTATTAGTCG
>JAZGGY010000159.1:0-2111 GCA_036480675.1 bacterium
GCCCGGAGACGGTGGTGGAGTTGCTGGCCAGCGACCTGGGAACGCTCGGCGTGCCCGGCGACGTGCGCGCCGGCGAACGCTTTGCCGTCGTACTGGCCGGGCCGGCGGGCGTGGTCCGCCTCCCGGAAGGAGGCGTGGTCGCGCGGCGACATTTACACGCCCCGCCCGCCGACGCCGAACGTTACGGCTTCGTCGACGGCGCCGACGTCTCGGCCGTAATGGGCGCGCCGTTGCGGCGAGTTACCTTCAACGACGTTTTGGTGAGGGTGAGCGAAAACGCCGCGTTAGAGCTACACGTTGACCGGGACGAGGCGAACGCCTGCGGCGCCCGGACGGGTGACGTGGCGACGATCGTAGTCGGAAACCCTCCGGCGCCTCGCGCCGCGCGTGAGTCGGCTTCGCGCCGACCCGAGCGGGCGTTGATAACGGAAGAGGATGTAATTGACGCCTACCGTAAGGGGACGGTGCCGTCGTTGTCCGGGGCGATTCTTACGCCGTACGCGCGGGACGCGGTGCGGAAATACTTCCCGGAGTTGCTCAATAGTTAATAATAAGTTATAATTAAAGGATGAAGGAAAATTACGGCGGTTTATAACGATTTTAACGCGGTTCTCTACCTCTTCGTAAGCCGCTTCGTCACCGGGGTAACGATGATATGATGCGTATTGCGGAAGTTGTGGGTAGCGTTTGGGCGACGCGAAAAGTCGAGAGCGTGCGCGCGCTAAAAATGCTCCTCGTACGGCCGCTCGACGGAGACCTTAAACGGACGGCCCAGCTGTGGGTCGCCGCCGACGTCGTGGACGCCGGCGTCGGCGATCGCGTCATAGTGGCCGTGGGGCGGGCGGCGCGACTCGCCGTCGGGGACGACGCCGCGGCCGTCTCGGCGGCCGTTGTGGGCGTGGTAGATTCGGTGGACCTACCGGCCTAAGGCTGGACATGGACTTCGTCGAAACGGTCAGAGACGCGGGTATACTAGGTTCGGGCGGCGCCGGCTTTCCCGCCCACGTGAAGTATAGACGCCGGGCGGATATTATTATTATCAACGGCGCCGAGTGTGAGCCGCTTTCCCGTAAAGACGAAACCATCCTTAGAGATAGGGCCGCGGATATAGTATTGGGCGCCGCGGCGCTACGCGACGAGCTCGGCGCCGAAGAAGTCGTGCTTGCGGTTAAGGAAACGCGCGCCCGCGAGTTCGCCGGCTTATACGGAGGCGTAAAGGTCCATCCTCTCGCGGAGACCTATCCCGCCGGAGACGAGGCATTACTCGTATACGACGTTTCCGGCCGGCGCGTTCCGGCGGCCGGCGTTCCGCCGGACGTCGGCGTCGTGGTATCGAACGCGGAGACGGTACTCAACGTCGCCCGGGCGACGCGCGGAAAGCGCGCGGAGACCACTTGGCTGGCGGTGGGGGGCGCGGTGGCGGAACCCTTCGCCGCGGAGGTGCCGTTGGGTGCGCCGGCGTCCTTTTTACTCGAGGAGGCTGGCGGCGCTACGGCGCCCGATTGCGTCGTATTCGACGGCGGCCCCATGATGGGCGAGGAGATAGACGCCGAGCAATACGGCGTAAAGTTAACGACCGGCTTTATAATGGTTTTACCGAAAGGCCATCCCGTCGTCGCGAGGGCGCGCCTGCCGCTGCAGCACGTTAGAACCGTCGCCGGCAGCGCCTGTACGCAGTGCCGCGACTGCACCGAACTTTGTCCGCGGTACCTATTGGGGTACGACGTTACGCCTCACCTCTCTATGAGGCGTTTCTTTACGTGGGGGGAGGAGGCGGAGCCTTCGTTCTTCGCCAACGCCGCGGGGTGTACCGGTTGCGGCCTGTGCGAACTTTACGCGTGCCCGATGACGATATCGCCGCGCCGCGTACAGAATCATCTCCGCGGCCGCCTTCTAGACGCGGAGAAAGCGGAAGGCTTGGGGCGGGTCCACGCGGACCGCCCGGGCCGCAACGTACCGGCGAGCCGTTTAAAGAAGCGCATAGACGTGGCGGTTTACGACCGCCCCGCGCCGTCCCGCAAACTACGAACCGAGACGCGGCGCGTAATAATAAACGTTACGCAGCCCTACGCTCCAACGCCGACCATCCTCGTGAAAGAAGGGGACCGCGT
>JAZGGY010000160.1:0-13127 GCA_036480675.1 bacterium
CGCCGCCGGGTAACGGTACCGCGTTGCTAATTCCGCAGCGATACGCGATGCCGCGTCGCTGTGGCGCCACCTGCCCGGCGGCATAATCGTCCGCAAAACCGAGCTCAAATCGTCGGCTCCGCGCAACGCCGCCACGAGGCCGTCGAAATCGGGCGCGGCGCTCATCGGTAGATTTGGGAAGATAAAATGAAATCGAAAACCGCCGGCGGTACGAGGTATCGGAACGGCTCGCCGGCGCGAACGCGGGCTCGCACCACAGTGGATGAAACGGGGATAGGCGTAACCTCCAGCGGCTCGAACCGGCCGTCGAGTTCGGCCGGGGCATCGGCCAGGTCGTAGCCCGGGCGCGTCAACGCCACCAGCCTTACGTCCTCGAGCAACCGTCGCCAATCCTTCCAGGTCGGAACCTCGACGAGGTTATCGGCACCCACCGCGACGGTTATGCGGGAAAAGCCCGCGTCGCGCAAAGCCGCCGCCGTGTCCACGGTGTACGAGACGCCGCCGCGTTCTACTTCCAACGACGACGCCACGAAGCGGCGGTCTCCCGCCACGGCCAAACGGACCATATGCAGCCGCGTCTCGGCCGGCGTGTGGCGTTCGGTTTGCTTGTGGGGAGGCGTAGCCGCCGGAATGAATAAAATTGCGGCCGGCGCCAGCCGATAATAAACGTCGTCGGCCACGACGAGGTGGCCGAGGTGAGGCGGGTCGAACGTGCCGCCGAATATTACGACCGCCTTATCGCGGTCGAGTCTGGCTAGTTGGTCCTCCACGTAAACGGTTTTCGCTTTTTCGCTATCCCTCCAGCGCGGCCAGGCGGGAAGCCGCGGTCGCGGCGAAGCGACTCTCGGGGAAACGACTCAACACTACGCGGTAGTTTCGGGAGGCCGCCTCGGCGTCCCCCAACGCGCCGTAACACTCGGCAGCGAGGAACGCAGCTTCATCCAAACGTTCATACCCCGGGTAATCCGCGGCGAGGTTCTCGAAGTAGACAACCGCCGCCCGGCGTTCGCCCGTCTTCTTATAAAACTTCCCGATGGCCAACAACTTCGCGGCCTTCAAGCGGCGCGCTTCGGCGATACCCTCCTGCGCTTCCGGTACGAGGGGCGAGTTCTCGTATTCCTCGATCAACGTCACGAATTCGTCAAGCGCTTCGTCGACGGCGGTCTGGTCCCGGTCGAGGGGTAACGCGGAAGCCAGCTTCGACTCGGCCTTCATATACTGCGCGTCGTCGCACCACTCGCTCGCCGGGTAACGGTCGATGATCTGTTCGAAACGTACAAACGCTTCTTCGGACAAACCCTGGTCGTAGTACGATACCGCGATATAATACAACGCTTCCGGGGCCACGGTGCTGGAGCGCGTTATCATATCTTCGAACATCTCCCGCGCCCCGGGTTGGTCCCCCTCTTCCAGTTTGGCTAATCCCACAACGCGCAATTGCTCTACGCTCAATTCGGGCACGATATTCTTTGAGGCGCAAGCAATTATAACCAGCGCCGCGGCCACCGTACCGAATGTCGCGAGCCTGCGTCGCATATCGCGTTACTCGGCGGAGGCGGAAACCGCGAAGAGGTATATCAACGCTCCGGTGATACCCGTAACCAGCAGCGGCTCTACGAACGGATTCTGGCCCGCCTCCGGGCGTTGGGGCCCGATCTGCTCTATCCGCTCGTCCTCGAGCTTGCTGATAACGCCCTTCGGCACTACGTTTTCGAAATCGCCCTCGTATTCGCCCGCCCAGAATAGTTCGCCGTCTACGTCGTATATACGGATGTGCGCCACGGTGCGGCCTATACGCCTAACCTGGCCCCGTTCCGCTTTCGCGTTGACGACGCGCGATTCGATTAATCGATACTTGACGGCAGTCTCTTCGCCGGTTGCCTCAGGTAAAACGTCCAAACCTCGGCTCGAGAGCTCTTGGGATACGACATCCTCAAACCGGCTGTACAGCCAGTCGTACTCCCCGTCCTCCTCGCCCAGGCTCTCCACCACGAAGGGGCCGTTCTCGGGCCGCAACATGGGATTTTCGCCCAGTTGGGCAGCGGCGACCTCCATGGAGGCGGCGAGCAATTCCCCGTCGCCCAAGTACTCGTCGGGGACCGCGTACGTAACTTTACCGCACGCGACCGCCAGAAAGGCCAGTCCCGCCAGCGCCGATATCGTAGCCAGATTACCCCTGAATATCTTCATTACGTATTACCTCCGGGTTGGTACCGCACCGCGTCAACCGCCCGAAGCGTTTAATTCGAGCGTATCAGCCGGCCGTAGCCGGGGACGGTCGAGGCGTCGAGCTCGAAGGAGCCGTCGCCGTCGTCGTCAATGAAAACGTACATCACATGTTGAGTATCTATGCCGCCGGTGGTGAAATATTCCCAAGCCTCGAATGGTTTCGACTGCCACGTCGACGTGTTGATGCTTACTTCGGACCTCATACCCATCGGCGAGCGGAGCACCTCGTCCGGCTCCCCGTGCTTCAAATATATCCGGCCCATATCGGTGTCGACGCCTTCGCGAAACGGCGTGGTATAACGTTCCTGGACGTAGTAGTACCGCGTATAAAAAGCGTTTTTTACCTCGTTGACGGGCGTGTCCGGATCGGGGTCGCGCCGGACCCAGAAATTGTCTACGAATATGGGTTTCTCTTCCGCCGGCAGGGCGTCGAAAGCCGCCAGCTCGGCGTCGCTCGCGACCAGCGACAATTCGCGACGCTTCTGTTTCTCCTCTTCCAGGGAATACGGCATGAACTTCCCTTTGAGATCGGCCAGCTCCTTCCCCGTGACGTGATGGAACACCATGAACTTCTTCCGCGCCTGCAACAGCTCATCGCCGCCGCGGTTCTCGAGACGTAACGATAACTCGTAACTGCCCGGCGGCACGCCCTTTAAGTCCAACGTCTCGGCACGTACTACGTCCGGCGCCGCGGCTTCCAGTACCCGTTCGACTTTGACGAAACGGCGGCCGTTGAGCTGCGACACGTCGTACGAAACCACGAAATTCGCCTTACCGTCCTCCCCCATCGGCAACCGGTAAAGCTCGTAATATATTGGTAACGTCCCGTCGCCGTCGTTTACAAGTTTTGTAGGGTTGGGAATGACGTTTAGGCCGTCTTTCACGAATTCGCCGACTACATCCGCGTCCACGGGCGCTATGGAGCTGGCTAATTCGATCCCCGAGGCGAAGGGCCCGTCCGCGGGCGCGGGAACGGTGACGTCCAGCGTGCTTACGCGGGAGCCGCCGCCCCCCAGGTCCCCCACGCCTATCTCAAAATGATAGTCGCCGGGCGTTACGGCGACGTCCAATTGGCTCACCGACAGCGGCGCTTTGACGTCTTCGCCCGCGGATATACGAGCCGTCTTCGCCTTGATGGAGTTGGCGACTACGGCGCCGCTCGAAGCGTGCATCACTCGCACGCCTACGTTGAAATCGTACGTCGTCCCTCCCGCGGTTTCGACCCCCTCCAGCCGTTCGAGCGGAACGGCCACGTAGAATTCTACTACCACCTTCTCGCCGGCGCGGGGGTAGAAGAACGCGTAGTCGAAATAAAACCCTTCGTCGGCCGGGGCCGGTACGGCCGGGACGAACAACGCCGCGCATACGGCGACGTAACGCCGCACGTTCTCGAGCACTTTACCTAACATAATTCGACGGTGATTATAAAATATCACAGCCTCCTTCGCAACCCGTAAGTGTCGACGTCGGCGACGACGTGCGCCTACGAAAACCCCGGGCCGCGAAGGGCCCGGGGTTTCTTTGTTTATCGCGGCTTTTTAGAAGTCGTAGTTCAGGGTCGCCTTGAGCGAATAACCCAGCCGACCCATGCTGGTGTACGCTAGGTCGGGGCGGAAACCGCTGAACTTGAACCCTACGCCGCCGGTGTACTTTGCTTCGTCGTAGTTGAGCTTGTAGCCCCCGCGGACGGCGACCATTTTCAGCGGCCACCATTCGCCGCCGAAGTCGATCGTCTCGTCGCCGTCGTTGGGATGGGCGGCGTTAACGCACACCGTCATGTTCTCCACCGGGTCGTAGGCTACGCCCAAGCGGACGATGACGGGTAAGCTGAAGGTTTCGTATTCTTGCTGTCTGCGTTCTTCTTCTTCGCGATTTCGTGGAAGCTCGCCGTAGGTCCCGCCGTACTGCATCTCGGGCCCGAGGTTTTGGAGCGAGATCGCCATGCGGAGCGTGCGGAAGCCGGTCATGTACTGCGTTCCGACGTCGAAGGCGACGCCCATCGCCGGGTCTACGCCCTCTACGTCGCTGAACGACATACGTACCAACTTCACCGTCCCGCCGACGGAGAAGCGATCGGTCAATCGCCGTCCCAGAGCGACGCCGGCAGCCATGTCCATCGCGCTGAAGGTATTGCCGGTGCCATCGGGATCCTTGACGGTGGTCTCATCCATCGAGCCGTACATCAAAGATTGGACCATGAAACCGACCGTGCCGAAGCCGAACCTGCGGGCGTACGCGCCTGCGACCATACGGGTATCGGCTATCCACTCGTTGTCGCTGACCGAGATGCCCTGGTTCTCAACGTTGACTAGACCGGCGGCGTTCCAGAATACAGCTTCCGGCCCTGACGCTATCGGGTCGTACGCGTCGGCCATCGCCGCGGCGCGAGCGCCTACCCCGACGTTGAGGAACTTGGCGCCGGAGGTGCCCTCTTTGCCAGCGGCGAAAGCGCACGACGCGCACACTATCGCCAAAGCCGTAAACGTTATTAGTATCTTACGCATCTGTCTGTACCTCCCTTATTGGCTTTGGCGGCCGACTAGGACGGCGAATTTTCCTATCTTCTCGCCGTAATCGGGCGCGTCAACGTGATAGACGTAGATACCGCTCGCCACCTGGACGCCGGCTTCGCCGGTTAGGTCCCAGCCCAGGGCGCCGAAGGTAACGTCGTTATGTTCCATTGTACGGACGAGGTCGCCCGCGATGGTGTAGATCCGGACGGTACATTTCGTCGGGAGGTTCATGAAGTAAATCTTGCCGAGGCGCGTACCGGAACCGGTCCACTCTTCCCAGTCCGCGCTGCCCTTGTACGGGTTCGGAACGACGCGAATGTCGTCCATTACGTTGCGGGCCAGCGGTAAAGGAATGACCTGCAGCGCGTTGACGTTCCTTCCGCCTGCGGTCGGGCGGTCGCCGCCCTTCGCGGTTTTACTGCCGAAATCGTACCCTACGACGGCGTAGTAGTAACGCGTGCCGTTGTCGAGCTCGCCGGTTGCGACGCCGCCCGCGTCCACGCCGTCTACCAGCTCATAGTAACCCGAAACTTTGCGTAAGCGTACGGCCTTACCCTGCCGCGTATTCGTCGGGAACGAGCCGCCGATGTTCTCGAAAGCCACGGCCGCCGTTTTCGTTAAAACGGGCTCGTTGGGTTTACTCCCGTTCGGTATCCGCTCGTTAAGACGTTGTTCTTCCTCCGGAAAACCCTTAATCCGCCAGCCCCAGGCGTAGAACCTCTTGTTGGCGTCGGGGTTGTGCAGCCCTTTCTTGCTGAGCTTATCAACCCAGAGGATCGGGTCCCAGCCGGAGTCGAAGCCGACGTCGGAACGCCACACGATGTAGCCGTCGAAGTCGCGCAAGCCGGAACGTGGGTCCTCGTCGGTCTCGGTGTTTTTGCCCGCTTTGTAGTGCGGGTTCCAGCGGACCGTTACCTGATTGTCGCCGCGCACCGCCACCCGGCGGGGCGACGTCGGCGGAGCTACTACTTCCCAATCGTCGGGACTCCCCGGCAGGCCGTCGGGCCCCAGGAAGTCGGCGTACAGCGCGTCGGCGTTCTTGCGCAGGCCGTTGAGGTCCGGGCCCATGATGACGCCGGTCCACCAGTGCACGACCTCGTCGGGCTCCAGCTCAAAGGGGCCGAAGACCGGGTCGATGCGCCAGTCGTACGCTGTATTGACCTCCTCGTACGTGCCGACGTCGATCATGTAGCCGTACTTGTAGGCGTCGCTCGCGGGGTCGTTCATGATGTCCCAGGAGTGCTGGCTCGAGATCTCGATAAGCGACTCGACCTTATCGTCGTCGTCCATCCAGCCCATGACGCGGAGGCCGCAGTAGCCCGGCGTGTCGCGGGCGTCGCCGCCCTCGTCGTACATGTAGGCCATCATACGCGGCCAGCCGTTCAATCCCTTATCGAGCGGCTTGTCGGCGGACGTGGACGTGAAGTTCACGGCGTCGTATTCGTCCGGTATGGTATCCGTGCCTTCCTTCCAATCCTCGCCTACCTTCGTCGGGTTTATGTAATTGTCGTAGACGTCGTTGCCGTCGTAGCCCACGAGGTCGTCGATGTAGTCGAGCGAGCCGCCGATATCCAGGTCGTACGCCAGCGAAACGTAACAATCCCCTATCGGGCTCGAGTTCCTATTTGTTATCCAGCACTCGAGGACGATCCAGTCGTCGTGGCCAGGGGCGGACCATTGGATGGCGTGCATCTCGGCCTTGACCGGTATGGGCCCGCTCTCCCCGGCGTCGCGGTCGTCACAGACGGCGTACGTGTCGAGGTCGCCGACCGTCCTGACGTACGACGGCTTTCTTGGGTCGCTCCAATTGCCTCTGTTGCTCATCAAGAGTTCGGTGTCGGAAGGCGGAAGCTCGTGCCACTCGGGGCCGCCACCGACGTAGGGGAAGTCGCCGCTGACGTAGATCTTACCGCTTATGAGGGTGCCGAACCACAAGTTGCCGAAATAAAGGTAGTCTACGCTCGAGCCACCGGGCCATTCGCCCGAGTGGTCGCTTTCGCTATCGCCGACGTAGAGTAGGTTCCAGACTTTATTCCAGAAGTTGCCGACGTCGAGGTATCCAAAATTCAGCGCATCCATCTCGTTTGGTCCGGTGCGTACGCCTTTCTTCACGGCCGCGGTCAACGTAAAGACCGCGCCCACCGCGACCACACCCGCCAAAACGAGACGTGGTATCGGCCCTATTCGTCTTAGGATTTTCAACTCTCCTCTCTCCTTTCTCGCGAAGAGATACGGAAAGGGGGAGCCGCCGGCCGTGGCGACCCCCCAATTTATTCGTTATTAGAGGAACCCTATTTCCAACCCGACGCGCAGGCGCATCGGGTCGCCGTAGCATTCCATATCGTCATACGGGCCGTCGGCGTCGCCGTAGAAGTAGTACCACGGCAGCCAGTCGGCGCTAGCGCCGTCACCTTCATCCTCGCCAAAGTTGAAGATGTTGTCGTAGTTGAGGAGGTTTATGACTTCGGCGAACAAGGTGTAGGTCAGGCCCCAGTACGTCACCGAGTAATCGCCCTTGACATTCCAGCTTATCGTCCACGGCATACGCTCGGAGTTGATATCGGGTTGGCCGACTCCCTCCGGCGGTTTGGAGTACGGCATGCCGGAACCGTACGTGACGGTCGTGTTGGCGTGGACGTTGTGGATGCTGAAATTGGTCTGGTAATCAAACGTAACGTCGAGTTTGTGGGTCTGGTCCCAGTTGAGTAAGTTCTCACGGTTGGGTACGTTCCAACCGCGGTAAGCGTAGTTGTAACCCTGCCAATACGAGGACGCGAGGCCCTTGGCCACAGAGAACGTATACCCCAGGTTGCCGGAGAAGTGCCTCGTCATCCGCTTGTCGATAGTTATCTCCATGCCGCGCACCGAGCCGAAGTCAGCGTTTATGATCTTGGTGTAGTTCCAGCCCTGCTCGTAGTTGATACGCTCGGTGTCGATAAGGTCCCTGATATCCTTGAAGTACGCCGAGACCTTGGCCTTGAGATCGTCGGTGAAGAGGTGCTCGACGCCGATCTCGTACTGCACCGTCTTCTGCGGCAAGAGGTCGGGATTACCCATGACAGGGTAAGCGCCGGTCAATTGGGATTGGGTGCTCCGGTAGAGGTATATCAGCGGCGGCACCTGGAAGAAGTGGCCGTACGAAAAGTGAAGCTTGTCGCGGTCCGAGATCGGGTAGGAGATGCCTACGCGCGGACTTACCTGCGTCGACGTATCCCCTTCTTTACGGGGCATTTCCTTGTAGGAACGATACGGCGACTCGGGGTCCCTGCGCTCCGTCTCTTCGCCGGTGGTCGGGCCGTGAGAGAAACCCCATCGGTAGTTGAAAGGATCCTCGGGATACGTCGCGTTGGGGTCGAAGATGTCGAACCGCACCCCAACGTTGATGATCATACCCGAGTATTCCACCTTATCCTGGATGTAGACGTGACTCTCGAACGGGTAGGTGTGGAAGATGTCGGTGTAGACGTTGGCGGGATAGGCCTGGACCTGGTAGAAGTCGACGTCCTGGGTTTTGAACCCCACGCCGCCCTTGATGACGTTCATAGACAGCGCGCGGTTGTCGCCTACGCGGGCGACCTCGTACTCGAAGTCGGCCCTGCCGTCGAAATATATTTGGTCCCGCGTCTCGTAGACGGGAAAGTCGCCGGAAGTTACGAACCACCCGGTGGGGTCGGTCTTCCAGCGGTTGAGGTTATAATCGAGCCATTGTTTCCCGCCCGTTACGAGCGAACGGTTGTTCTTGAAGGTTGCGCCGGTGACGCTGTAGTAGAAGCGGTCCGTCACGTTGTGGGTGAAGTTGGCGCTCAACCGGTTGGTCGCTTCTTTGCGGAAGTAGTACCCGTCGAGGTTATATTGGTACTCGTTGGAGAAGAGTTGGCGCTCCTCCCACGCCCGACCGCCGCTCACCACCATCCGTAAGCGGCCGGTAGGCCTGATGGAGAGTTTGCCGTTGGCGTTCCACTGGATGCGGGGGTCCGGTAACGGGTATACGGTCCAGTCACGGGTGTAGTCGCCCGCGACGAAGTAGCCGAGCTCGTCAACGCCGGGCCAAATCGGGCCCCCGAACGAGCCACGGTATTTGGAGTACTTGGTCTCGCGGGTCGCGGTGTTCCACGTGACGAGCGGGCTTGCGGGGTCCTCCAAGCCGGTCGATTCCAGCGCTTTGCTGGACTCCCACTCCCGCTTGGCTGTATAGAGCTCCTGGGTTACGCCCACCTGGCCGGTGTACTTGTCGCGGCCCTCTTTGGTTTGGATGTTGATAATCCCTGATTGCGCTTTACCGAACTCGGCGTCCCACCCGGCGGTGATAACGTTCATCTGTTCGATGGCGTCGACCGGGATCTGCATGCCGGCGCCGCCGACGATGGGGTTGGTAATGTTAACGCCGTCGACGATGTACGCAATCTCGTTACCGCGGCCGCCGCGAATGTGGAGGTTTAACGTCGAAGCGTCGCTGTTCTCATAGACTATACCGGGCGTCCGAACGAGTATATCGGCGAACTCGTCGACGACCTGGGTCTTGATTTGTTCGCTACCGATAATATGCTCGGTATATGTCTCGGTCCACTTGATGAGAGGGTCTTCGGACTTGATGTAGGTTACGCCCGTGGCCTCAGATTGCAATTGGAACGAAGCATTGGTCCTCAAGCCGGAGATGACCTTAACATCCGTCCTGACTTGCTCGTTAAAGCCTATGCGCGACGCTTTTATTTCGAAAGTCCCGGCCGGGACCGGCGTGATGACGTAGTACCCGTCGGCGTTCGACGTCGTAAAACGGTTCGCGCCCTTCACGACGACCAAAGCACCGGATACGGGTTCGCCGTTCTGGTCTGTCACCAAACCGGAAATCGTCCCGGTAACCACAGCGCCCGCTACGCTCGCCGCCAGCAAAACTAAAGCCGCCGCGGCGAGGCCTTTCCTTATATATTTCACGCGCATATTGAGAGGACACCCCCTTTCGGAAGTGTAGGGAAATTTGGCGTCTAGCGCCGTTGTTGTTGAAAATCGCTTAAAAAACCCTTTTATCGTATTTCGTTTAACCCTCGTTCACCTCCTAAAGGCCAATCCATACAAAACCTCGGCTGCGCCCGGCCATTTTATCTCGCTCCGGCCGCACGCCTCGTTTACGCTATCTGGCGATTCCTTTCGCCCAACACGCTAACATCCCCTCCGAAACGTGTCAAGCGAAAAAAACCGCCCGGCGCCGCTCCCCGCGCCGAAACGTATTTTAAAACAAATTGTACAAATCAAAGTATAAAATTCGGCCAAGGCCCGTGCGCGATTCGGCGCCCCGCGGCGTTACCCTTCCGGCGCGACGGCGACCGAACGCCGCCCCTAACTCCCGAACGCCGCCCTCAACTCCGCTTACGACGGCCGGCCGATTTAGACCCCTCCGAACCGACTCCGCCTAATTCACTCAAATAAAGCCTTGACGCGCCCCAACGACGTCGGAAGTACGGCCTCGGCCGATTTCCGAAAATATTGCACGCGGTGGTTGCGCATCTCGGCGGTATAGACGCGGCCGCCGTCCGACGAAACGGCTACGCCGTACGCATAATTGAATTCGCCCGGGCCGTCCCCTTTCTTCCCCCACGTCCCCAGAAACGAACCGGTACGCGTGAAATATTGTATGCGGAAGTTTGCCAAGTCGGCCACGAAGACGGTGCCGTCGGGAGCTACGGCGACGTCCGTGGGAACCTGCATTTTCCCCGCTGCGCCGCCGAGACTCCCCCATTTCCCGAGGAACGACCCGGCGGGGGTAAAGTACTGTATCCGGTGGTTTTGGCTGTCGGCCACGTAGACGTCGCCGTTAGGAGCGACCGCCAAGCCGCGCGGCGTAGTGAACTGGCCGTCGCCTTTACCCTCGGAACCCCACTTGCCCAGAAATGAGCCGGAAGAGGTAAAGTACTGGACGCGGTAATTATCGGTGTCGGCTATATATACGTTGCCGCCGGGCGCCAGCGCCAAGCCGCGGGGCACATTAAACTGGCCGTCGCCGGTGCCGTACGAGCCCCAAGCGCCGAGAAAAGAACCGTTCGCCGTAAAATACTGTACGCGGCTGTTGCCGCCGTCGGCCACGTAGATGTGGCCCCCCGAATTCACCGCTAGATGCCGCGGGTTTTTAAACTGGCCCGTGAGGGAACCCACTTTGCCCCACTTACCCAAGAACGAGCCGTCGGCGGTGAAATACTGGATCCGGTTAGTGCTGGTGTCGGCCACGTAAACGTTGCCGTCGGGCGCGCAGGCTACGCTCCGCGGAAAGTAAAACTCCCCGTCGCCGCGCCCTTGCGCGCCCCAACCGCCCAGGTAAACCCAGATGCCCCAGGCGGCCGCGGCTAACGCCGCCGACGCCACACATACGATTAATTTCTTCACGCCGTCTTCATCCCCTTTCGATTTTTTGGTATCGCAACCCCCTATAAAAGGACCGGCGTTACGCCGCGGCGGCGTCAACACCCACCACTTTTTTTCGGTCCCAAGGGGTTCGTAATCCGCGTATATCGTAACCGGAACCGGCCGCGATGTCAAGCCCGTGGCAAACCGCCTACGGCGAAAAAAGCCTTGATTTTCCTAAAGTCAGGTATTATATTGTAGTTCATAAACATGGCCGACCTAAACGCCAACGTACTGCTCCTCAACGCCAGCTACGAGCCAATGGCCATCGTGGGCCTAAGGCGCGCCGTAGGCTTATTGTACCTGGAGAAGGCCGAGACTATCGAGACCAACGGCGTCGTGCTGCGGTCACCCAGCTCCGAGTTCCCCGCCCCGTCGGTACTGCGCCTTATGCAATATATAAATCCGGCCCGGCGCCGGATTAAGTTTAACCGTAAAAATGTCCTCCGCCGCGACGGCTTCGGGTGTCAGTACTGCGGCCGCCAGACGTCGGATTTGACCATCGACCACGTCGTACCCGTCGCGGTCGGCGGCAAGCACGCCTGGGAAAACGTCGTCGCGTGCTGCCAGCGTTGTAATAACCTCAAGGCTGACCGCACGCCGGAGGGAGCGAGGATGAAGCTGCTCTGCCGGCCCAAGGAGCCCGCCTTTCTCCCCTACCTCCAAAAAATCTACGCCGCGGACCTCGCCGGTAACGTCCGTTGGCGAAAATACCTTTTCCTCGACTAAAGGAGATGCCGAGATGCGGAAAGCCAACGTCGCGGCACTCGTGATTGCGGTTACGGCCGCAGCCGTCATCAGCTGCGGCCCTTATACCTTCAATCCCAACATGCCTGGCTATATTAAATCGGTAGCCATACCGCTGTTCAAAAACCCCCGGACATTCAAGTACGGCGTCGAACGCGTATTGACCGACGCCGTCATCGACGAATTCGTCGCCGATGGAACGCTCGACGTCGCCGACGAGGACGTCGCCGACTCGAAGTTGCAAGTCGAAATCGTAAACTATAAAAAAGAGGCCTTGAGCTACGACGTCCAGGAGATCGTCAAAGAGTATAACCTCGCCGTCGTCGTCTCGGCCACCTTTACGGACCTGATAAACAATCAGGTCCTGTGGCAAGAACCCTCCATGTACGAATCGGTACCGTACTACGCCATAGGACCCAAAGCCGAGACCGAGGACGAAGCCTTCGATCGCCTGGCCGAGGAGCTGGCTCGCAAGATAGTCAACCGGACCCTCCAGGGTTGGTAAACCCGCCATGTCCGAGGAACGACTAAAAGCTTTAGCGCGCGAAATAAAGGAAGGCCGGCTCGAGCCGGCCTATCTCTTCGAGGGCGCCGACGAATACAGGAAACTGCGCGCGCTCGAGGCGTTGAAGAAAGTCGTCGTGGGCGAATCGCCGGAGGATATGGCGTTCGAGCGGCTCGAGAGCGTCCCCGCGACGCAAATATGCGAATTGGCCCGCACGGCGCCGTTCTTCGTCGAGCGGAGGCTGCTGGTCGGCACCGGCGTCGAGAAGTACGGCGACGCCGACCTGGCCGCGCTCGCCGCGTACGCCGCCGAGCAGCCGACTTCCGCCGTGGTCGTCTTCTGGGCCGAGGGGAAGCTGGACCGGCGTAAAAAACTATTCAAGTTCTTCGACAAGTTGGACGCGGTATACACGTTCGAGCACTTGGCGGGCCGCGCCCGCCGCGGCCGCATCGCCGCCGAGGCGAAACGACTGGGCGTCAAGTTGTCGGACGAGGCCCTTGCGTACCTCGACTACGCGTTGGCGCCGGACCTCTTCACCGTCGTCCGCGAGCTGGAGAAGCTGGAAGCGTACGCCGGCGGCGAGGAGCTCTCGGCCGACGAAGTGGTCGACGTCGCGGCGACGAGCCGCGTCGAAAAAGCCTACGACATGGTCCGCTACGTCGGCGAAGGCAGGTTGGGGCCCGCGTTGGAGGCGCTGCGCCGCCTGATGCTGGCCGGCGAGCGGCCCGAGTCGCTAATCG